>CACZSJ010000104.1 GCA_902783825.1 Oscillospiraceae bacterium
ACACGTCCTGCAGCGTAATGAACAGCAGGCCGGGGCCGCGCAGGGTGATCTCGCCGGGAGCCATGCCCTGGGACAGGCCGTAGGACACAGCGGCGGGGATGACGGCGATACCGGCCATCAGGGCGATAGCAGTATCGGCGATAACGATGATAGCGGAGTTCTTGACCAGGTTCTCCTCCTTAGACAGGTAGGAGCCGTAGGTCAAAATGGCGCCCATGGCCAGGGACAGAGAGAAGAACATCTGTCCGCCGGCAGTACCCAGGACCGTGATCAGGTCCGGCGCCTTTTCGATGAAGCCAGCCTTCACCGCGTAGCCGGGCACGAACATGAACTTCAGGCCCTCTACGGCGTTGGGCAGGGTCAGGGAGCGGACAATGATGATCAGCAGCATCACGAACAGGGCGGGCATGCCAACCTTGTTGAACCTCTCAATGCCGCCGGAGACGCCGCCCTGGACGATGACCATGCAGATGATGATAAACAGAATCGTGAACACCACACAGCCCAGCGGGGTGGTCAGCATGGCGCCGAACGCGTCGCCGCCGCTCAGGCCCACCGCGCCGTTGCCAAAGCTCAGGTTGGTCATGTTCAGCGCAATGTACTGCAGGCAGTAGCCGCCCAGCACGGTGTAGAAGCTCATGATCAGGAAGGGGGCGATCGTCGCCAGCCAGCCGATCCAGCCGAACTTCTGCGAAACCTTCTGATACGCGTCAATGGGGCTCAGTTTGGTCTTGCGGCCAACAGCCAGCTCGGAGACCATGATAATCATGCCAACGAAAATTGCCAGCAGCAGGTAAACCAGGAGGAAGGTGAAGCCGCCGCTCCTGCCCATCTTGTACGGGAAGCCCCAGATGTTGCCCAGGCCGACAGCAGATCCGATGGCAGCAAGCAGGAAGCCTAAATTGCTGCCCCATGAACTACGATTGTTTTCCATAAGAACACTCCTTCTCTACTTTTTCCCAAATGCGCCGAAATAAAAAACAAAGCCCCATGCTGGTCGGACACCCAGGCGCTCCAACGGTTCCTCTTCCGTTCACCTCGGCTGGACAGGCAAACCATCCGCCCTTCCAGAACTCGCTTAGCTCTTTTTTCCGGCACTTGGCAATTAAATTATAGCATCCCCCTTGCAATTTACCAAACTCTACATTATTATGTATGTAATAAGATTTTCTCATGGATGAAATTAATTATAAGAAAGAGAAATAATTAACAATGGACACAAAGAAAATTTATGCCCTTCTGGCGGCCGTTGACCGGGGCAGTCTTACCGCCGCCGCCACGGAGCTGGGCTACACGCAATCCGGCCTGACTCATATGATGAATTCCCTGGAGGACGAGCTTGGCCTCAATCTGCTGGTGCGCAGCAAAAACGGCGTGCGGCTGTCCCCCGCCGGGCAAGAGCTGCTGCCGCTGATGCGCAACCTCATGGCCAGCGCCCTGGCACTGGATCAGACTGCGGATCGGCTGCGTCAGCGCAACTTCTCCACCCTGCGGCTGGGCGCATACACCAGCGTGACACGCCAGTGGCTGCCGGCCATTCTGGCGGAGTTCCGCCGGATCAGTCCTGACACGGAGGTAAGCATTGATGTGGGCGGCATCGTGGACATCTATGAGAAGCTCAAAAGTGATCAACTGGACTGCGCCATCGTCAGCTACAACGATACTATGTGCCAGGGCTTGAACTTTATTCCTTTGCGGGACGACCCGCTGATGGCCATTCTCCCCATCAGCACCAAGCTGGCGGGGCCGGCCTATCCGGTCGTCCGTTTCGCCGGGCAGGAATTTCTCATGCCCAGCGCCGGCTTTGAGCAGGATATCAATCCCATATTCAATCGGAACTGGGAAACGGCAGCGCCCCGCATCCGGCATACCAATCTGGATGATCCCGCCATTGTCTCCATGGTGGGGCACGGCCTGGGAGTCAGCATCCTGTCGGAACTGGTGATGCAGGACATCCCCGATCCGGTGCTGTCCGTTCCTTTGGATCCTCCCGCGTTCCGCCGGCTGGGCATCGCCGCCGGGGAGCGGCACCAAGGCGACCGGAATATCCGTCGCTTTATCCGCTGTGCCCAAACGGTCATCCACAAAATGTATCAGAGCCAGGCGGCCCAGATCGGCTGAGCCGGACACAGCGGGGCGGGAACTCCACGAAACCGGGTTCCCGCCCTGCTTTTTACGTCCAGCTCCCGCTGACGCCATCCGGCGCCGTCGGCCTTTGTCCCGGCGTTTTGCGCGGCGCTTCCCCGTCGCCTGCCCGGTCGTCGTGCCCAACAGGCACTGGCGGCGCCTGTCTTTTTTTCTGCTTTTTTGCCATGGTCTCCCGCTCCTTTCAGCCAAGCCCCAGCAGAATCAGCAGCAGACCATACACCACGCTTGCGCCGATTCCGTATACGATGACCGGCCCGGCAATGATGAACATCTTCGCCGCCGTTCCGGTGATCCATCCCTCCGTTTTGAACTCCAAGGCCGGAGCCGCCACGGAATTGGCAAAACCGGTAATCGGCACCAGCGTTCCCGCCCCGGCAATCCGGGCCAGATCATCATAGATTCCAAGCCCGGTCAACGCAGCCCCCAGAAAAATCAGGGAGATGGATGCCGCCGTTCCCGCCGCCTGCTCGTCCAGTCCCGCCGCCGTATACAGGCTGAGAAACCCCTGCCCCAGGCAGCAGATCGATCCGCCAATCCAAAAGGCGTTGAACATGTTTTTCCGGACTGGAGATCGAGGCGCGTGCCGCTCGGCATATTGCCGGTATTCTTCCTTTGTCATGCGCATTTTGATTCCTCCGTTTCATGGCATAGTATCTGCATGCTGACGGCTGGGTATTCCCGAAAAAATGTCCTTGACTTTGCCTGGTATCTGCATTATAATGTGCAGGCTGACAAATGAATCACTCGTTTTCTTGATCGAACACGGAGATGTCGCGTAGTTGGTCGAGCGCGCACGATTGGAAATCGTGTAGGGGTCAAAAGCTCCTCGAGAGTTCGAATCTCTCC
>CACZSJ010000105.1 GCA_902783825.1 Oscillospiraceae bacterium
ATGCTGGAGATCCTAAGGGATTCCTACAGCGCATACTATACCCTGTGCGAAGACGTGCAGACGGAGCTGCCGCTGGCCTTTCGAGCGGACTATCGCGCCCGGGATGAACGGTATTGGCTTACCAAAAGCGTCCCCATCTGGGGGAATGAGAAGAACGAGTATGCTTATATCTTTTCCGCGCCCCGGTTGGAGCCGGAGCTGCTCCGCCGATGCATCGATTTTGCCTGGGCGGATATGCTGCCCCGGGTGCAGCCCCATAAAGAGCATCAGTGTACCAACGCCAAGGTGATCTTTGTGGCAGACGCGCTGGATGAGGACAGTGTCAAGTCCCTGCAGAAGGACAACCGAACCCGCAGCTACAGGCTGGGCCTGCACGGCTACAGCAATCTGCTCACCGCCGCGGTGGATCTGACGGAGCAGAAGACCTACACCAACAAGGCCGGACACGAGCTGGCCGCTTATTTCAGGAAACTATTTGCCGCCCGGGAGGGAGGAACCTGAGCGCAAATGGTCAATAATTTATTATTTTCAATTCGAAGGAGTGAAAAGTATGAGCGCATTAGTTATCCTGCTGATCGCTATCGTGCTGCTTGCTCTCGGCTACATTTTCTATGGTAGCTGGCTGGCCAAGCAGTGGGGTGTCGATCCCAATCGGGAGACGCCGTCTCACAGCAGCTATGACGGAAAGGACTTTGTCCCCGCCAACCCCGCTGTGCTGATGGGTCACCACTTCTCTTCCATCGCCGGTGCAGGCCCCATCAACGGACCCATCCAGGCCGCTGTGTTCGGCTGGGTTCCCGTTTTCCTGTGGTGTGTAGTTGGCGGTATCTTCATCGGTGCTATGCATGACTTTGGCGCCCTGTTCGCCTCCATCCGCCACAAGGGCGGCTCCATCGGCGAGATTATGAAGGACTCCATGGGCATCAAGGCCCAGCGCCTGTTTATCGTCTTCGCGCTGGCCGTGCTGATCCTGGTCATTGCGTCCTTCACCTCCGTCGTGGCCTCCACCTTTGCTTCCGGCTTTGCGGATGGCGCCCGTACCCTGGGCGTTCTGGCAACGGGTGACGGTGTCACGCCTCAGGGCGCGACGGCCATGACCTCCATGCTGTTCATCCTCATCGCCATCATCTTTGGTTACTTTGTGTACCGCAAGAACGCCAAGATCGGCCCCGCCACCGTCGCCGGTATCATCGGCATTGTTGCCATCGTGGTGATCGGCCTGAACGTGGGTCTGAACTTCAACCGTACCTTCTGGGTCATGTTCATTGCGGTCTACGTGACCATCGCTTCTCTGCTGCCGGTTTGGATCCTGCTGCAGCCCCGTGACTATCTGAGCTCCTTCCTGCTTTACGGCATGATGATCCTGGCTCTGATCGCGGTCTTCGGCGGCACCTTCACCGGTGCAGCCACCATGGAAGTCCCGGCCTTCACGTCTTGGTCCACTTCTGCCGGCCCCCTGTTCCCGATGCTGTTCATCACGGTTGCCTGCGGCGCTTGCTCCGGCTTCCACTCTCTGATCAGCTCCGGTACTTCCTCCAAGCAGATCAACAATGAAAAGGACGCGCAGATCATCGGCTACGGCTCCATGGTGATCGAGTCTGCTCTGGGCATCATCTCCCTGATCGCGGTTGGCGTTGTGTGGAGCAAGACCAACTACGGCGGCGGCGACGTGTTCACCAGCGGTCCTCCGGCCATCTTCGCCGGCGGCATTGCCACCATGTTCTCTTCCTTCGCCGGACAGGGCAGCTTCCGCGTGATCCAGAACCTGTTCACTCTGGCGGTCTCCGTCTTCGCGCTGACCTCTCTGGACTCTGCCACCCGTCTCTGCCGCTACCTGTTTGCGGAGCTGATGACGCCGGAAGGCAAGACCCACGACGATCTGACTGGCGCTGCCAAGTTCTTCGCCACGCCCATCGTGTCCACCCTGATCATGGTCGTGATCGGCTGCGGCATGGGCTTCCTGGGCCTCAGCCAGATCTGGAGCGTGTTCGGCGCTGCCAACCAGCTGCTGGCCGCGATCGCCATGCTGGCGGTTTGCACCTGGCTGGGTAAGATCGGCCGCAACAACAAGATGTTCTACGTGCCCATGACCTTCATGCTGGTTGCCACCATCACCGCGCTGTGCCGCACCATCATCAAGGGCTTCGGCACCATCGGCGCCGGCGGTGCCGCTTGGGGCACCTGGTTCCAGGTGATCTGGAGCATCATCCTGGTGGTTCTGGCCGTCGACCTGGCTCTCATGGCTTTCCGGACCCTGTCTCAGCAGTCCAAGGCCAAGAGCGCCTGAGAAAATCCCTTTGCTACATAGAAGAGGATGCCCTCCGGGGCATCCTCTTTCTTGCTCTGTTATCGTTTTGTTCTTGACAAAGGCCG
>CACZSJ010000106.1 GCA_902783825.1 Oscillospiraceae bacterium
AGAATGATGCGCAGCCCCTTGTACCACATCATGCGGCCCACGAAGAGGAATACCGGCACGCCCTGCGGCAGGTCGCAGCCCGCCGTCACCTGGTCGATCTGTTCCTGTTCCACCCGGCCTTGCGGAAAGTCCACGCCGTTGGGCATGACCCGGTATTCCCCCTGATAGCCCAGGGCGCGCAGGTTCTCCCCCGCGCCGCGGCTGACAGTCCACACCTCGTCGCAGGCGGAAATGTTCTCCGCCAGCAGCCGGGCCGCCTCCTCCTGCAGGAGCTTGCTGCGCACGGCGTTGGCAATGTCAATGTCAAACTTGGTGTGGTAGGTGAACACCACCGGAACCCGGATCCGCTCCCGCAGGGCACGGGCCAGCATGGTGGAGGTGATGGGGCAATGGCTGTGGATCAGATCAAAGCCGGCTTCCTCGGTTTGCCGCAGCAGCTCCGGAGAAAAGGGCATACCCGCCCGGTAGCCTATGAACTTGGTCATGTCCACGCTGGGATAGCGCAGGACGGGAAAGCAGAACGCGCTGTCGTCCGCGTCCGGGTAATACGGTGTGACCACCGTGGCACGGCCCAGCTCCCGACTGATGATCTGCGCGTAATTGGTGACCGCGTTGGCTACCCCGTCGATGGCCGGCGGGAACGAGTCGTTAATAAGGCAGATGTTCAGCTCTTCCATACTCGTCCTCCAAATAATTGTATTCAATATCATAGTAGGTGGTAGTATTATACCAGCATCCCCATCTGTTTTTCAAGTCGAAACGGGGCAAAGCCAAGGGCCCCCCGACGGAAAAACCGTCGGAGGGCCTTGGTTTTTTGTTCGGAATTTTGCCGCTCAGGCCTTGGCAGACTCGATGCCGGCCAGCATGGCGGCCTTGTTGCCGTCCAGGAACTTGAGCTTCTTCTCGCCCAGCTCGATCTTAATGGCCTCGATCATCTTGTCGGTGCTCACGCCGTCCGTGTCCGCGCCCATCATGGCGCCCAGGATCGCCACGTTGGCGCCCTTGGGGTTCTTGACCTCTTCCGCGATCTTGTTGGCGTCGCAGTAGACCACGCGGATATCGTCCCGCGCCACCTTGCGGTCGATGATGGAGCTGTTGACCACCAGCAGTCCGCCGGGCTTGACCTTGCTTTCAAACTTGTCCAGAGAGGGCAGGTTCATGGCCACGATCACGTCGGCCTGCTCCACCAGGGGAGAGCCCACCTCTTCATCGCTGACGGTGACGGAGCAGTTGGCCGTACCGCCGCGCATCTCGGGGCCGTAGGAGGGCAGCCAGGAGACATGCTTGCCGTCGAGCATATTGGCCATGGCGACGAATTTACCGATCAGCAGCATACCCTGGCCGCCGAAGCCGGCAAAAATGTACTGTTTCATCATGTTATTCAGCCCCCTTATCTTTCTTCACACCCAGAGGATAGTAAGGGATCATGTTCTCTTCCAGCCAGGTCAGCGCCTCCACCGGGCTCAGACCCCAGTTGGTGGGACAGGTGGACAGAACTTCGATCAGGCAGAAGCCCTTGCCATCCAGCTGATACTGGAAGGCCTTCTTGATGGCCTTCTTGGTTTTGAGAATGTTGGCGTTGTTGTTCACCGCGCAGCGTTCCACATAGTAGGAGCCGGGAACGGTTGCCAGCATTTCGGAGACGCGGATAGGCGCGCCGCACCAGCCCTCGTCACGGCCGTTGGGCGAGGTGGTGGTCTTCTGGCCCACCAGCGTGGTGGGGGCCATCTGGCCGCCGGTCATGCCGTAGATGGCGTTGTTGACGAAGATGGTGACGAACTTCTCGCCCCGATGAGCGGCATGAACGATCTCCGCGGTGCCGATGGAGGCCAGGTCGCCGTCGCCCTGATAGGTGAAGACCAGGGTGTTGGGCTTGGCACGCTTGGCGCCGGTGGCCACAGCCGGCGCACGGCCATGGGCGGCTTCGTACATATCGCAGTTGAAGTAGTCGTATGCAAAGACAGAGCAGCCAACAGGCGCCACACCCAGGACGTTGCCGGCTTCCAGCTTGCCTTCCTTCACCAGCTCTTCAATAGACTCCGCCACCAGGCGGTGAATAATCCCGTGGTTGCAGCCGGGGCAGTAATGGAACTGCTTATCGGTCAGCAGTTGGGTTCTTTCAAATACAACAGACATTTACTTGCCCTCCTTCAGTTTGAGGATCTCGTTCTTGATCTCATCCGTGGTGGGGAACTGGCTGCCATAGTGACCGAAGAACGTAACGGGCTTGGCGCCTTCCAGGCCCAGCTTCACGTCCTCCAGCATCTGGCCCTCGTTGACCTCCACGTCCAGAACGGCCTTGACCTGGTCGCGGCAAATGGTCTCGCGCATGGCGGCATAGGGGAAAGGCCACACGGCGATGGGGCGGAACAGTCCCACCTTAATCCCCTGCTCGCGCAGCTCGTCGATGGCGGTTTTCGCAATACGCGCCACCGTGCCAAAGGCGGTGATGATGTATTCCGCATCCTCCGTCTTGTAATTCTCCCAGATCTGCTCGTTCTTTTTGGCCTCGGCGTAGATGGCCTGCAGCCGCTCGTTGTGCACAGTCAGGGATTCGGTATCGATGTAAATGGAGTTGATGACGCCGCGCTTTTCCGGATCGTCGCCGGGCTTCCAGCCGGTGCAGGCCCAGGGCTTCTTCTCCGGATCCACCTTGAAGTCCACCATCTCGGGCATTTCCACCGGCTCCATCATCTGGGCGATGATGCCGTCAGCCAGGAAGAGCACGGGCATGCGGTACTTCTCCGCCTTGTCAAAGGCGAACATCATAATGTCGATGGCTTCCTGGACGGAGGAGGGCGCGTAGGTCAGCAGATGATAGTCGCCGTTGCCGCCGCCCTTGACGCCCT
>CACZSJ010000107.1 GCA_902783825.1 Oscillospiraceae bacterium
TCCTGGTAAAAGACGTGCCCGCCGCCAGAGCGCGGATGCCCCATGCCCCGCGAGAGCTTCCCTATGATGGGGCAAAACCCATGCTTCTTGTGGAGGAGCTGGATCGACGGGAATCGCTGCAGGAGCTGGTACAGGCCATGCTCCCGGAGCTTCCGGCGGCAAAAAAGAAAAGCAAGCATTGAACAAACCGCTCCGGGCCCAGCGCCCGGAGCGGTTTGTCTTCTTTGCGTTTAAAGCCGGCCTTCGGCCAGTCGGGATAGCTTTTCTTCGTCCAGGATCCGGATGCTGCCCCGGCTCAGGCTCACCATGCCCTCACTGCGGAAATAGCGGAGCATCCGGGTCACCACCTCCCGGGCCGTGCCCAGGTGTCGCGCGATCTGCTCGTGCGTGATGGCAAAGCTGTCGCTCTCCTCCAGCACCGCCTCTTCCAGCAAAAAAGCGGCCAGGCGTTTATCCATGCTCATCCACAGGATCTGTTCCATGAGCCACATCACTTCTGAAAAGCGGGATGCCATCAGCTCGTTGGTATAATTGGCCAGCGGAGCGGACTGCTCCATCAGGCTCTGATACACTTCTGCGGGAATTACCCAGAGATCGCTGTCCTTCTCCGCCTCGATGTTGACGGAAAAACGAATGGAGCGCAGCATGCAGGAGGCGGAAAACAGGCAAATATCCCGCTCAAAGAGCCGATAGATGCTGATCTCCCTCCCGTCCTCGGACAGGATAAACGCGCGCAGCTGTCCGGAACGCATCAGCAGCAGGCCGGTACAGTCTGCGCTGCCGTCATGGATCACCGCGCCCTTTTCAAAATGCTTTTCCACAACACTGTCCAAAACCCGGCGCTGCTGGGCGGGACTGAGCTTGTCCCACTGGGGAAAACAGCTTGTAAATTCCACGGCGCACGCCTCCCTTTCTCTCTCTCCCTGGAACCGTCTCCAACGCTACTTTACCACGAATCGCCGCCGGATGCAACGAAAAGCAAGGGGCAGTCCGCGCCTTCCTTCCGAGCCCGGGAAGCCGCCCGTCACACGCCGTCCGGTTGCATTTTTTGCGAAAACATGCTACAATCCCCCGGAAAGGACGTGTACCCATGATCAGAAATGAAAAAGAATTCAACGCTGCCATGCGCCGGATGATCCGCCGCGTACAGGCGGGCGAGCTTTTGATAGATCCTGAGGATCCGGAAGATGCCGAAGTCCTGGCCGAGTGCATCAAAAACGGCTATCTCAACGGCTCCACCTCGGTCATTGATCCCAAAACCGGTAAGATCCGGGAGTATCGCACCCAGGACGGCAAAATCCATCCGCGCCTGTACAACACCCTGGTTCCCAAGGCGGGCCTGGCCTTCCTCAACAGCGAAAAAATGAACCTGCGGGTCAACTGGGCGCTGGCCGTTTCCATCAGCGCGATCCTGGTTTCTCTGCTGGCCAATCTGGACAAGATCTACCACAATCTGCAGCATCTGCTCCGCTACCTGGGGCGCTGAACAAGCGCGGGAGATTTTCCTCCCGCGTCTTTTTTCTTTGTAGGATCTGACAAAACGCGTTTTGGATTGTCCGGCTTCTTTTCCTGTTTGGTAGAAAAAGTCAAGCTCCTCTTGACAAAAATCGGAAAGGCAGTTTATCATCGCAGCAAGATAGAGGCGCGAGGTTCATCAGTAAGCCCATTGCTTGGAAGCAGCTTTCGCAGGGGCTGAAAGGGGACATCGCCGAAGGAGGCCACAGCAGCTGCGCTCGGCTTTCCTGGGCCGTCGGATAAGATCCGCCGGACTGTCACGCAAGTGGAGCGCTATCGTGTACAAAATCCATGGTCGGATTTCCGGCCTTTGACCTGTTTTTGTGCCGCAAACGCTCTACAGCGTTTGCGGCTTTTGTTTTGCGCCTCGTCTGCAAAACTTTTGTGACAAGGAGAAAAGAGATGAACAACACGATGAGAAGACTTGCCGCCCTGATGTTGGCGCTGCTGATGATCCTGACGCTGGCCGCCTGCGGCAACAGCGCCCCTGCAGCCACCGCCGCCCCCGCCACCGAAGCGCCCGAGGCGCCTGCGGCCGAAGCGGAAGCCGCCGACCCGCTGGCCTACCTCAACGGTCAGCTGCGCGTAGGCATGGAATGCGCCTACGCCCCCAACAACTGGCAGGAATCCGAAGCCAGCGACACCAACGTCCCCATTGAAAACGTGGCCGGCGCCTATGCCGAGGGCTACGACGTGCAGTGGGCCCGTATCATCGCCGATCAGCTCGGTCTGGAGCTGGTCATCATCAAGATGGACTGGGACGGTCTGATCCCCGCGCTCAACGCCGGACAGATCGACGCCATCATCGCAGGCATGATGGACACTGCGGAGCGCCGCGAGAGCATCAACTTCTCCAGTCCCTACCATGCCACCGTCTACGGCATGCTGGTCAATGCCGGCACCGCCTATGAAAGCGCCTCCTCGCTGTCCGATTTCTCCGGGGCCAGCGTTCTCGGCCAGAAGGACACCGCGCTTGACTGGGTCATTGATCAAATCGAGGGCGTAGACCACCTCTCGCCCGTGCCCAGTATCGGCGACCAGGTGGCCCGTTTGCAGCAGGGCGCCTGCGACGCCATTGTTGTCAACGTAGAGAACGCCCCCGCCTACATGGCCTCCAATCCCAACTTCGTGCTGATTACCTTTCCCGATGGTGAAGGCTTTGTTCTTCCGGCTGTCGGCTCCTGTGTGGGCATCCGCTATGAGGACAACGCCCTGCTGGATCTGGTGAACCAGGCCATGGCCACAGTGGATCAGGCCCAGCGTGACGAGATGTGGGACACCGCCGCGGCCAACGCCCCCGCCTGATCCGGCAAAAGCATTTCCGCACGAAAGCCTGCGCGCCGGCGGCCTCCGCTGCCGGCGCAGGAAGGATGAAGAAACCATGAAGCAAGCAGCCCAAGGCAATTTTATCACACGGGATCACCGCTATGTCTACCTGGGCGGCAGTCTGATCGCCCTGCTGGGCTTGAGTCTGCTGGCCGGGCAAGCCCACCCCTACAGCTTTCTCACCGCAGAAAATGCGCCCGGCATTCTGTGCAGGGTGATCTGCTGGGGCTTTCTGGCCCTCAGCGGTCTGGCGCTGATGGTCAAGATGGCCTACTGGAACAACTACGATCAAACCGTCATGCGGCGGCCGGGTCTTGTCCGGGTCAGCCGCTGGTTTTCCTATCTTACGGCCTTGTGCTGCCTTCTGGCTGTGATGGATCGGGCCGTCTTGCAGCTGGTCTACACCGTGCAGCTTTGTCTGCAGGCGGAGAGCAATCCCCAGGGCTTTGTCCCCTCCATGGTCTATATGAGCCTCAAAGGCAAGGATCTGCTGATAACTGGCATCTGGACCACGGTGCGCATCGCCCTGCTGGGCACGGCCATCGCTTTTGTTCTGTCCATCTTCATGGTCTTCCTGCGGATTCAGGAGCCAAATCGGCGGGACAAGGATCATGTCCGGGCGATCAAATGGCTGGCAAGCCGCTTTGCCCGCTTTTATATCTTCATCATCCGGGGTACGCCCATGATGGTGCAGGCCTTGATTTTCTACTATTTTGGCTTCAACCTCTTCAAGCGCACCAACATGACCGTTACCGAGATCAACCAGATCTGGAGCTTTTTCATCTCCGGCCTCTGTACCGTCTCCCTCAACTCCACCGCCTATCTGACCGAGGTGCTGCGCGGCGGCATTCAGGCCATCGACCGGGGCCAGACCGAGGCGGCCCGCTCCCTGGGCATGACCAGCTGGCAGTCCATGATCAAGGTGGTCTTCCCTCAGGCGGTAAAAAACTCCATTCCCGCCATCGGCAACGAGTTCATCATCAACATCAAGGATTCCTCGGTGCTGTCGGTCATCGGCGTGATGGATCTGATGTACGCCACCAAATCCGTCAGCGGCATTTACTTCCGCTCCTTGGAAATCTACTGCGTCGCAGCGATTCTTTACCTGATTCTCACCTGGCTTTCGTCCCTGCTTCTCAAATATCTGGGCAGCAAGCTGGATTCTCCCTATAGAGGCATCCCCAGCTCCAACTGAAGGAGGCACCCATGCAGGAAACCGTACTGAAAATCGAACAGTTGGAGAAGTCCTTCGGGGCGCTGGAGGTGCTCAAGGGCATCGACCTGGAAATCCACAAGGGCGAGGTGGTTTGCATCATCGGCGCCTCCGGTTCCGGAAAGTCCACGCTTTTGCGCTGCATCAATCTGCTGGAAGAGGCCGACGCCGGCCACATCTGGTTTAACGGCCAGGATTTGATGGACTTGCAGGTCGATCTCAACGGCCTGCGCCAGAAGATCGGGATGGTGTTTCAAAGCTTCAACCTCTTCAACAACAAGAACGTCATGGAAAACTGCACGCTTGCCCCTATGACCGTGCGCCGGCTTCCCCGGGAGCAAGCCGAGGAAGCCGCCGTGCGGCATCTGACCGCCGTGGGACTGGCGGACTTTATCTACGCCGACTCTACCCGCCTCTCCGGCGGACAAAAACAGCGGGTTGCCATTGCCCGGGCCCTGTGTATGGAGCCGGAAATCATGCTCTTTGACGAGCCCACCTCCGCTCTGGACCCGGAAATCGTCGGCGAGGTTCTGGACGTGATGAAGGATCTGGCCGCCCAGGGTATGACCATGGTCGTGGTGACGCATGAGATGGCCTTCGCCAAGGAGGTCAGCGACCGGGTGGTCTTTATGGATCAGGGCGTGATTCTGGAGCAGGGTCCGCCCCGGGAAATCTTCAGCCAGCCCAAGAACGAGCGAACCCGGGAATTCCTGGCACGCTATCTGGAGGACAAGCAGCCATGATGCCTGTTTACAACTGTTTCGCCCGGGAAGACGCTTACCCGGATCTGGACATGCAAGGCGCGGCGGAGCGTCTGGGCGCAGCCATCCGCTGCCGAACCGTCAACGCCGCCGACCACAGCCTGACGGATTTCCGGGAGTTTGACCGGCTGCAGGAGCTGATGCGTCGGAGCTATCCCCACATCATGCGCAGCGGCCGTTTTGAACAGATCGGCCATGCGGTACTCATCACCCTCCCCGGCAGTGACGAAAGCCTGCCCCCCTGCCTGTACATGTCCCATCAGGATGTGGTGCCGGTGGTGGAGGGCACGGAGGGCGACTGGCTCCACGGGCCTTTTTCCGGCGACCTGGACCAGGGCTATATCTGGGGGCGCGGCGCGCTGGACATCAAGAATATGGTCTTTGGGATTCTGGAGGCGGCGGAGTATCTGTTGGCCCGGGGGCAAGGCTTCCGCCGCACCGCCTATCTGGCTTTCGGCGATGATGAGGAGACCCTGAATCAGGGGGCGCTGGCCATTGCCCAGACCCTGGAGGAGCGCGGCGTCCGTCTGGAGTTCGTGCTGGACGAGGGCGGCGGCAAGCCGGAAGACGGGGCCGCCTTTGGCGCGCCGGGACTTTTCCTCGCGCCCGTGGGCATGGCGGAAAAGGGCTATGCGGATTTGGAGCTGTGTGTACAGAGCGCCGGCGGTCATTCCAGCCGGCCCTTTGGCGGCAGTTCTCTGGAGCATCTGGCCCGGGCCATCACCGCCATCACGGATCATCCCTTCCCCGCCCGCCTGCCGGAGCCCATGCGCGCCTGTTTGGAAGTCCTGGCTGAGCATATCAGCCAGGAGCCTCTGCGCAATCTGGTGGGCGATCTGCAGGGAAATGCCCAGGCCATCGCCGACTGCTGCGCCCGCGATCCGGCACTTTTCCCCTATGTAACCACCACCATCGCTCCCACCATGATCCAGGGCGGAAGCGCCGCCTGCAACGTCTTGCCCCAGAACATGCAGGCTGTAATCAATTTCCGTCTGATTCCGGGAGACAGCACGGAAAGTCTGCTGGCCCACTGTCGGGAAGTCCTGGCAGGGCAGCCGGTAAGCCTGCGCTTTCAACAGGCCAACGACCCCTCTTCCGTGGCACGAGGCGACAGTCTGGGCTACAGGCTGCTCCGGCAGACTTTGGGCGAGTTTTTTCCGCCGCTTCTGGTGGTGCCGTCCATGACCGTGGGCGCCTCTGACGCCCGGCAGTACGAGCGCATTTGCGACAGCTGTCTGCGCTTCAGCCCCTTTCTGGCCGATGCGGAGGAAGTCCGCACCGGCGTCCACGGCACCAACGAACGGATTTCCCTGCGCAGCTACGCCCAGGGCATTCGGGTGTTGATCCGGCTGATGGAATTGGCCAATGTAAATGCATAAAAAAGGCAAAAGGAGGAAGCGATCGCTTCTTCCTTTTGCCTTTTTCGTTTTCGTGTTCTCCGATTAAAAGGCCAGCAGATTCAGGCCGATCTCCGGATCAAAGGCCCGATCCACCTCACCGTTGATCACGGTGATCACCATTTCGCATGTGGCGCTGATATGCGCGCTGTTTAAATGCCCGCCAAAAACCTGCCCATGCTCATCTCCGGCGCTCATGTGCAGATGGGCATAATAGGCCCCGTCCATGGTGCTGATGGTGCCGGTCAGGGAAACGATCTCAAAGCTACCGGTAAAGCTGTTTGCGTAGTACTTCTTCTCCTCGGTTTTGAACACGCCCACCGTAAAGCTGTCCACCGCCCCCAGCGCCGACACCTGGGCCAGACGAATCTGCTCCCGTTGGGCGATCTGCTGCAGCTGCTCCAGAATTTCCTCGCCCTTGTCCATCCGGGCGACAATCTGATTGTCAAAGCGCTTGTATTCCATTTCGCACCTTCTCCTTTTCCTCCTGCGCGCAGGCAACGCGCGTTTTCTGTGAGCTCAGTATAGCCCATGCCCCGGGATTTTGCAATTGCAAATCCTCCGGGGTATGTTACAATAGAAAAAACACGAAAGGACGCCGAATCCATGAAAAAAGTGGTTTTGATCCCCGACTCCTTCAAAGGGACGCTATCTTCCTCGGATATCTGCTCCATTATGGAGCGGTGCATTGCCGCCCGCTTCCCCGCCTGTCAGGTTTTGTCCATCCCGGTGGCCGACGGCGGCGAGGGCAGCGTGGATGCTTTTCTCACCGCCCTGGGAGGCGAGAAAATCCCTGTGACGGTGCAGGGCCCTTACGGAGAGCCTATGGCCTCCTTCTACGGTCTGCTGGACGGCGGTCAGACCGCCGTGGTGGAAATGGCCGCCTGTGCGGGGCTGCCCCTGGTGGATGGCCGCCGGGATCCCTCCCGCACCACCACCTACGGCGTGGGCCAGTTGATTCTGGCGGCGGCGGAACAGGGCGCGAAGCGGATCATCGTAGGTCTGGGCGGCAGCGCCACCAATGACGCCGGCTGCGGCGCGGCCGCGGCGGCGGGCGTCCGTTTTCTGGATCGGCAGGGTCAGAGCTTTATCCCCACCGGCGGCAGCCTGGAGCGGATCGCCTCGGTGGATCTGCGGGGCAGAAGTTCCCTGCTGGAAGGGGTAGAGCTGATCACCATGTGCGATATTGACAATCCCATGTACGGGGAAAGCGGCGCCGCTTACGTCTTTGCCCCGCAGAA
>CACZSJ010000108.1 GCA_902783825.1 Oscillospiraceae bacterium
CTCCGCCGCTCAGCTTCCCCACATACTGGATGGCTCTTTGCAGCAAACCAACCGCCTGCGCTCCGATGATCGGCGCAGCATGGGCATTGGCCTGTCCGTCTGCCGTTCCATCATCCGCGCTCATGGCGGGGAGTTGAATGCAGCCAGAAGTCATCACGGAGGAGCGGCGTTCAGCTTTGATCTTCCCATGAAGGAGGAAAACAGCGGTGTCAAATCTGCACAGCAAAATTCTGATCATTGAAGACGATCCCGGCATTTGCAATTTCCTGCAAACCACAGTCAGCGCCGCAGGCTATGACGTGATCGTGACAGGTCGGGGAGAAACCGCCCTGCAAATGATTTCTTCTCATTGCCCGGATTGCATTTTACTGGACCTGGGGTTGCCGGATATGGATGGCAGCGAAATCATCCGCAGCGTGCGATCCTGGACGCAGACCCCCATCATCGTGATTTCTGCCCGCAGCATGGAGGAGGATAAGGCAGCCGCCTTGGATGACGGCGCGGACGATTATGTAACCAAGCCCTTTGGGACGGTGGAATTGCTGGCTCGTATCCGTACCGCCATGCGTCACACACGCACCACAGCGGAGAGCAGTGAAATCGGCATGACGGGCAGCTATCGGGTGGGCAGCCTGGAAATCGACTACAAAAAAATGCGCGTCTGCCTGGACGGCCAGGATGTGCATCTGACCCCCAACGAGTTCAAGATCGTGGCGCTGCTTGGCAAGCATGCGGGCAGGGTGATGACCTATAAGGCCATGCTGCGGGAGCTATGGGGTCCTTCTGTCAGCATGGATAATAAAATCCTGCGTGTACACATGGCCAGCATTCGCAGAAAAATAGAACCTGATCCCAACGAGCCCCGCTATATTTTTACAGAGGTAGGCGTTGGCTACCGCATGGCGGAAAACGAGGAAATCAACAAAGAGATAGAAAGCATGGAGGAATGAAGCAAATGAGAATCGGAACAACAGAAATCCTATTGATCGTGGTATTGGCGCTGGTGCTGTTTGGGGGGAATAAGCTGGCGGGCGTTGGCAAAGCGCTGGGAAAAAGTATCCGAGAATTCAAGGAAGAAGTGAAGCCGGAGGATGAAAAAACGTCCTCTGAAAAAAACGAAGAGGAAGCTTGATGATACAAAGGGGAAATGAAATTTGACCAACCGAAGTGTGATCCTGGAAAAGCTGAAGGAAGCATCGGCCTCCGTACTGCCCATCGTTTCAATCGTAGCGGTGCTGTGCCTGATTTGGGTACCTATGCAAAATGATCTTATGCTGGCCTTTGTGATCGGCGCAGTCTTTCTGATTGTGGGGATGGGCCTGTTCACCGTGGGTTCTGAGCTTTCCATGACTCAGATCGGTTCTCACATTGGCTCACGGCTGACCCGCTCTCGGAACATGGCGTTGATCCTTTCCGTCAGCTTTCTGCTGGGCATTGCCATCACGGTGGCGGAGCCTGACTTGCAGGTGTTGGCTGGCAATGTGCCAGGCATCAATTCCACGGTACTGATCATTGTGGTATCGGTAGGCGTTGGTTTGTTTCTAATGCTCAGTATGGTGAGAATCCTGCGCGGAATCTCCCTGCGTTGGATGCTGGTGGGCTTTTACGGGCTGGTGTTCCTGTTGGCGCTTTTGTCCGACCAGGGCTTCTTGTCGGTAGCTTTTGATTCCGGAGGCGTGACCACAGGGCCTATGACAGTGCCTTTCATCATGGCCCTTGGTGTGGGTGTTGCCTCCATCCGCAGCGACGCAAAAGCCCAGGAGGATAGCTTTGGCTTGGTGGGCCTTTGTTCCATCGGCCCCATTTTAGCGGTGCTGGTTTTAGGCTTCATTTATCAAACTGCCACGGAGGGAAGCGAAAACATGATCCCTTCCTATGCCGATACAGTGGCCCTGGGCCACGGGTATCTGCAAGCAATTCCGGAAAACCTTCGGGAAGTGGGCTTTGCTTTGCTCCCTATTGTGGCCTTTTTCCTCGTTTTCCAATTTGCTTCCCTGCATTTGAAGCGCGTACCATTCCTGCGGATCGCAGTGGGCTTACTTATGACATTGGTGGGACTTATGCTCTTTCTGACCGGTGTGAACGTAGGCTTTTCCTCCCTTGGGTATATGCTGGGTCAGCAATTGGCTAATCCTAAGTGGCGTTTTCTGTTGATTCCCCTGAGTATGCTTATGGGCTGGTTCATCATCAACGCGGAACCGGCAGTGCATGTGCTGAACAAGCAGGTGGAAGAATTGAGCGCAAGCGCGATTTCCGCCAAGGCCATGGGCCTCAGCTTATCCATCGCCATAGCCGCAGCTATGGGCCTGAGCATGGTGCGGGCTTTGACGGGACTTTCCATTCTGTGGTTCGTGGTGCCTGGATACTTAATTTCGTTGGCGCTGTCCTTCTTTGTCCCCAATACTTTCACCGCAATCGCTTTCGATTCCGGCGGTGTGGCCAGCGGCCCCCTGACCGCAGCGTTCATGCTGCCCTTTGCTATGGGGGCAGTATCCGCCATGGGCGGCAACATCATGACAGATGCTTTCGGTCTGGTGGCACTGGTAGCCATGATGCCCTTGATCACGGTGCAGCTGATGGGTGTTATTTCCGTCATTTCTGCGAGACGCGGTTCGGCTGTTCAGACGGCATCTTCTGAATTTGGGAAGCATGACATAATCGAGCTGTGGGAGATGTAAGATGGAATTATACTATGTGCTGACAATCCTGGATCGAAACAAACGAGACAGTATGGAAAAAATTTATAAAGCTCTGGATTTAAAGGTGGAGCTTACCATGATGGGCAAGGGAACGGCCACTCAGGAGCATCTGTCCATGCGTGGCTTAAGCCCCACGGAAAAAGCAGTAATGGCAACCGTCGCAAGCAAGGAAGATATGAAGAAGCTGATGCTTCAAACAAAGCTCAAGCTCTTTATCGATATTCCCGGCAACGGCGTCATGGCAGCAATCCCCATCAAAAGCGTAGGAGGTGCGCAAGTCTTGGCATATATTGCGAATAATCAGCCGACGAGTCCGGACAAGCCGGAGATGAAATTTGACTACGAACTGATTTATGTGATCCTGAATGAAGGCCATTCCGATGAAGTGATGGACGCTGCCCGCCCTGCAGGGGCAACGGGCGGCACTGTGATTGCCGCCAAAGGCACGGGGATTGCTTCTGCCGAAAAGTTTCGCGGGCTGTCCCTGGCCAACGAGCGGGAAGTGGTTTTAATCGTTGCCAGGTCTGCTACTAAGGGGGACATCATGCGCGCTATTATTGAAAAAGCTGGCATTGATACTCCAGCCGGGGCCATCTGCTTTTCCCTGCCTGTTTCTCAAGTGGCAGGCTTGCGGCGGCTGGATTTGGATGAAGAATAAACAATGATGAAAGGGCAGGACAATGAAAAACCTGATCAATCAAATTCTGCGCGGCATTGTAATCGGCGTCGCCAACATTATCCCCGGCGTTTCGGGCGGCACGATGATGGTCAGCATGGGGATCTACGATACACTCATTCATTGCATTACCCATCTGTTCAAGGAATTCTGGAAGAGCATTAAAACGCTGCTGCCCTATGCCATCGGGATGCTGATCGGCATCCTTACCTTAGCCAGCGTGATCACCTGGGGTTTGGAGAATTATCCGCTTCCCACTAACACGCTGTTTATCGGGCTGATCCTTGGCGGGCTTGGGCCCTTGATCAAGAGAGTGGACAGAAAGAAGATCAACGCGGCAGCAATCATTGCTTTTGTCTGTCTATTCGCTCTGATCATCTGGATGGGCCTGCAAAACAGGGACAGTATCCAAAATGCCGACTCCATCGACATGAACATAGGCCAAATGCTGCTGATGGTAATCCTGGGAGCAGTCGCTTCCGCCACTATGATCATTCCCGGCGTTTCCGGCAGCCTGGTGCTGATGCTGCTCGGATACTACAAGGCTGTTACGGGCGCGTTGCAAACCTTGGCACATGGGCTGTTTCACTTTGATTTTTCCGCTGTAGGCCAGCCGCTTTTGATGCTTATTCCCTTCCTGATCGGGGTTGCACTGGGCATCTTTGGCGTAGCCAAGCTGATCGAATGGCTTACAGCACGTTATCCCACCGTAACCTATTGCGGAGTGCTGGGACTTGTAATCGCGTCCCCGGTTTCCCTGCTGATCCAGACGGATATGAGCGGAGCGACCGCCTTCATTATTCTGATCAGTATCGTCACTTTTGCGGTTGGTTTTGCAGGGGCTTTTCTGCTGGCGAAAAACAGTAAAGAATAATCTTAGCAGAACCTTAGCGCAAAGAATCTTCTGGAAACGAATGATTCATGGTATAATCAGTAACGAGGGAGTAACAGCCGCAGAAAAGCGGAGTCCTGCCGTCATCACGGATTCATCCCGGTGGGACTTTCAATTGTGAGACTCATGTCAGCTTGGCTGCGCATGGGTCCTTTTTTATGAAGAAACAGGTGCAGCGGTGCTGTATCTGTTTTTTATTGGAGGAATGGACATGAATAACATGGCACTGGCGCTCATCCTGTTTGTGGCAATGTATGTGCTGCTGCTTGTTTTTTCCGAAAAGCGGTGGATCATCGCTTTGACTGCTGCAGCGGTGTTCCTGGTGATAGGGATTCTCCCGGTTGGCAGCGCGCTGCCCGCCATCAACTGGAATGTGCTCATGATGCTGACGGGCACCATGGTGATCGTAGAATTGTTCGTACAAAGCAAAATGCCCCTGCGCATGGCGGAAGGGCTGCTGAAAATTACACCCAACGTGCAATGGGCCATCGTGGCCCTGAGCCTGTTTTCCGGGCTGATTTCCGCTTTCGTGGATAACGTGGCTACCGTGCTGATGGTGGCGCCTGTGGGGCTGGCGGTGGCGAGGAAGATTAAAACAAATCCCGTTCCTGTGATCATCGCCATTGCAGTTTCCAGCAATTTGCAGGGAGCCGCCACGCTGGTGGGCGATACCACGTCTATTTTGCTTGGCGGCTATATGAATATGGGGTTTAACGATTTCTTCTGGTTCAGAGGAAAACCCGGCATCATCTTCGCCGTGGAAGCGGGAGCTTTGCTTACCGTTCCAGTGCTATTGTGGCTGTTCCGCAAAGAAAAAGCCCGCGTCACCTCCGGCGAGAAAACCAAAGTAACAGACTACGTGCCGACATTTCTTCTGCTGGGCACGATCGTTCTTCTGATCGCGGCCTCCCAGTTTCCCAACAAGCCGGAATTGACCAATGGGATGATTTGCTGCGGCCTGGCGGTGATCGGCGTGGCTTATGAAGCGATCCACCGGAAAGACGGAAGCGTGATTAAAGATTCCCTGAAAGCCATCGACTACAAAACGCTGCTGCTCCTCTCCGGGCTGTTTCTGGTGATCGAGGGCTTGACCCAGGCCGGGGTCATCGACGCCATTGCGAAAACCTTTGTGAAGGTGGGCGGCAATTCCGTGCTGCTCATGTACATCATGATCGTCGGCGTTTCGGTTCTGCTCAGCGCCTTTATCGACAACATTCCCTATGTGGCCACCATGCTGCCGGTGGTAAGCAGCATTGCGGCCATGATGGGGATCGAGCCGTATCTGTTTGCCTTCGGCCTGCTCATCGGGGCTACCCTGGGCGGCAACATCACCCCCATCGGCGCGTCCGCCAATATTGCGGGCATCGGCATCCTGCAAAAGGAAGGCTACAAAGTATCCACCAGGGATTTCATTCGCATCGGCATTCCATTTACGCTGATTGCCGCCATTTCAGGAGCATTGGTGATCTGGCTGGTTTGGGCTTAAGGAGAAATTGCAATATGCGTTTGATCGTCGGTGTTTCTATGATCCACATTGGTACGTTCATGCTGATTTTTTCAGTGACAGAATGCTTCCATTATTGTTTCAATTGACCAATCAGTAACACTGGCTTTGAATTATTCTGATCCAAACATCGTTCATGTCGATGTTTTATCTTGATCCAGATGTAGCGAATAGACACGAACGTGTCAAATTCGACAGCGTTTTTTTGATTGAAAATGATAACAAACTGATAACTATCCCGCTTTCTCCTTCCAATCGTTCCGTTTCTACTGTAGTGTTTCCTGCGAATTCCCCAAACCATAATAAAGACAACCGTTAGAGCCCAATTCATGGTACCCAGAACCAAGCCACCAGCGGTGTATTCAGAAATGCCAAGCATCCGGTGCAGTGAATACGGCATGTTGAAGAGATTGGCATTATCAACAAAATCAAAAACCATCAGGAATTCTTTCCCTGGTGA
>CACZSJ010000109.1 GCA_902783825.1 Oscillospiraceae bacterium
GACTGGGCCCAGCGGACGCGTCTGCCGGTGAACGCCGCAACGCTGTCCCGCTCCATGCTCTCCAGCAGCAGCTACTGGATGCTGCGTTTCCACGCCAGCCAGGGCGCCAGCGATTGGGCAGAACGGATCATCAGCGGCGACCGGGTCTACTGGCTGCGGGATACGGAGAATTTGTGCCTGCGCGCGGCGATCTCGGCCAGCTCCGGGGACGTGAGCGTCCTCAACGATTTCAAGCTCCGGGACTCGCTGGACATCAGCGCAGTGGGGATCGCAGTGGACGGGGTCTGGATTCCGGACCCGGGCGACAGTCGCCGGGAGCTGCAGATCCAGCTGGAGCGGGAGACGGCGCTGAGCCAGCTTTGTCTCTACGACAATCCCTCGCCGGCAGACAATGTGCTGGCGGCGGAAATCCGCTTTGACGATGGGAGCAGCTTGCGTGTAGGTCCGTTGGAGCCTTCGGGGCAGGCCACCCGAATCCCGCTGGACGGGGTGCGCGCCGGCAGTTTTTCCATCCGTCTGCTGAAAACAGAGGGCGACCGGGCCGGGCTGACCGAGATAGAGGCCGACGGATCCAGGCAGAATCAGCTCCCGCCATTCCTGAAGCTGATGAATCGGGAGGGCGATTTCGTATACGATTATTACATCGCCCCTGACGGCCAAGAGAGCTTCCGCCTTTACGCGCCCGGTCTGCCGGCGCTGGACGAGACGGCCTATGCGCTGGCATGGGAAGGGGCCGGATGTCAGGTGGAGATCCGGGAGGGAGAGCTGCAGGTAAACTGTCCGCCGGGCAAGTCCTGCACTGTCACCCTGAGCAGCGCCGACGGCGACTGCTCCGACACGGTGCGCATTTCCAATCCCGGCAGTTTTTTGCGAGGCCACGCCCAGAGGATCGAGATCTTCCTGCGGCATTGCTGGGATAAGCGGCTGCCCCACAGCAACGCGTTTTTGCTGGTGCGGGATGTCTATCGACTGATCCGCTACGGTTCCACCGCTTCGGCGTAGGGAGCAGGGGCCCGTCGCGGCTCCTATAGAACGGGGAGAGAAAAAGCGCCAATTTGTGTTATCCGCACAAATTGGCGCTTTCCATTTTCCGTTCTATGGGATATGCTGGCTGGATCTGAGAGGAGAGGACATTGCGCTGCACGTGATGTTCCGCTCCGGGGATCCCAGGTATTACGAGAAGATATTTGTCCTGGACACAGATACGGCGGACTGGGACGGTGTGTACGTGATGGAGCCCCATGCCTATCTCCATCCCCTGAGCGATGGACCGTTTACGGAAGAAGAGCTTGGCAAATGTGCGCAGATTTACTACTTCGTCCAGGAAGGCTTCTTCCCGCCGGAGGTGGACGTGGAAGAGAATGACGACGGGACCTTCACCATTTATCTCTATGAGATCGTGGAAATCGGAGATCTGGCGCACACGGCAAGCTCGGCCTAGTACACGGTAGACGAACACGGTGTGGGCACAGAGGATATCCTGGGCGAGGCGGTCTCCCGGATTCGATAAAAAAACAAAAGGGGCGGTTCAAAACCAAAGTTTTGAACCGCCCCTTCTTTGTAGGAGCAACAGGTCTGCTTACTTGAGCTCGACCTTGGCGCCAACGGCTTCCAGCTGAGCCTTGACGGCCTCGGCGTCTTCCTTGGAAACGCCTTCCTTGATCTTGGCGGGAAGGCCTTCGACCATGGCCTTGGCTTCGGCCAGACCCAGACCGGTGATGCCGCGGACTTCCTTAATGACCTTAATCTTCTCAGCACCGAAGTCAGTCATCACAACGTCAAACTCGGTCTTCTCTTCCACGACGGCAGCGGCAGCGCCGGCTACGGGGCCAGCGGCGACAGCGGCGGCGGAAACACCGAAGGTTTCCTCCAGAGCGTGAACCAGCTCGGACAGCTCCAGAACGGACAGGCCCTTGATCTCCTCGATCATGGCAGTGATCTTTTCACTCATTGTAATATCCTCCAAAATTCATGTTGTGCCGCTTATTCAGCAGCTTCTGCGGCGGGAGACTCCAGAGAGCCGCCCTTCTGCTCCAGGATCTGACCGAGGCAAACGGCCAGGCCGGTGATGGGTGCGATCATGGTTCCCAGAACCTTGGCGTACAGAGCGTCCTTGCTGGGCAGC
>CACZSJ010000110.1 GCA_902783825.1 Oscillospiraceae bacterium
GATCTCCAGAAGGAGACCAGCCTGCTGCGCTGCGGCATCCCGTACCCCAACGACGTTCCCGATGACATCGAGCTGCACTACAACGAGACCTACCGCCCCAACGGCCCCTACGGTGCCGCCGGCTGCGGCGAGGCTCCGCTGGATGCTCCTCACCCCGCCATTCTGAACGCCATCTACAACGCCACCGGCGCGCGCATCACCCGCATCCCGGCCAGACCGGAGAAGGTGTTGGCCGCCCTGCAGGCGTTGAAGTAAGCCCTTTCATCAGGACAAATTCTATGCTATAATAGAGAGGCCCATTTGGGCCTCTCTATTATAGCAATGGTCACTTGTTTGCGTGATGGCGCGTTGCGCCTTTCGGAAGGATCGGTGTTATCCATGAGCCAGATTCAGGAACGTGGCTCGACCCACGTTTATAAGGTCAACAAAATCTCCAAGGAGGAGATGGACAGCATGGTGGCGCGCTGCGTCTATGAGCAGCCGCCTTTCTGCAGCGCTGCCTGCCCCTTGAAGCTGGATACGAGAGCCATGCTCAAGGCCGCGGCGGAGGGGGACTTCAAAAAGGCCCTGCAGCTGTATGAGAAGATCGCGCCCTTCCCGCTGATCCTATCCGCCGGCTGCGAGGCACCCTGCGAGGCGAAATGCCGTCTGGGCGAGGTGGGCGAGAGCGTTGCCATCCGGGCGGTTGAGCGGGCCGTCGCCCGCTTTGGCGAGCAGAGCAGGCTGGGCGGGATTTTTCGCAGCAAGAAGCGCAAAACTGCGGCCATTCTGGGCGCCGATCTCTTTACCCTGTTGCTGGCGGGGGAGTTGGAGAAAAAAGCGTACCCCGTTACTGTGTTTTGCGAGCAGGAGGGATACGAGGACTATCTGCGCGCCTGCGCTCCGTTTTTGGACGAAGAATCCTTCGCGCTGGAGTTGAAACGTCTGCGGGAGAAGGACATACAGTTGGAATGCAATTGCCGCCTGGATGAGGCCTTCTACGCGGACAAACAGAGCGCATTTGACCTGCTCTGTGCTTCGGATGCGGTCAGAGCGAAGCTCTTTCCAGAAGCGGAGCCGGTCGCGGAACTGATGTTTTGTGAGCAGGAGCGGCTGGTCAGCGGTAAAACGGAGGGCGTGCTGGGCGCGGCCTTCGGCGCGAAAAAAGCGGCGCTGACCGTTGATCGCTTGGCCCAGAACCTGGATCCGCGCAACACCCGCGGCAGCGAGGGGGCGGTGGAGAGCCGCCTGTATACAGCCCTCGGCGAGGCGAAAGCCCTCCGGCGTGTGCCTCTGCCCGAGGGCGGCTATGACGCCGAGGGGGCGGCGGCCGAGGCTGGACGCTGCATCCAGTGCCACTGCGAGGAGTGCCTGAAAAGCTGTGCCTATCTCAAACATTACAAAAAGCACCCGGGCTTGCTGGCCAAGGAGATATACAACAATACCCAGATCATCATGGGCGACCATCCGCTCAACAAGCCCATGAACGCCTGCTCCCTCTGCGGACAGTGCACGGTGGTCTGTCCCAACGACTTCGATATGGCCCAAGTCTGCGCCGCGGCCAGGCGCAACATGGTCTCCACCGACAAGATGCCCTTGGCGCCGCACGAGTTTGCGCTGATGGACATGCTCTTTTCCAACGGCGAGGCCTTCCTCTGCCGGTCGCAGCCGGGCTATACCCAGTGCAAATATCTCTTTTTCCCCGGCTGCCAGGCGGCGGCTATCGCGCCGGAGACCGTGAAGGCCGCCTACCTCGATCTCTGCGAGAGGCTCGAGGGCGGCGTTGCGCTGCTGCTCGGCTGCTGCGGCGCCATCGGTGACTGGGCCGGACGCGAGGAGCTGAGCGGGCAGACCCGGGAACTGATCGACCGGGAGCTGGCGAAGCTCGGCGACCCGCTGGTCATCGCCGGCTGTCCGACCTGCAAAAAGGAGCTGCAGGGCCACGAGGGCCTGCGCCTGACCGGGATCTGGGACGTGCTGAGGCAGATCGGCCTGCCTGAGGGCGCGAAGGGCCTGGACCGGCCGATGGCCTTGCACGACGCCTGCGGCGCGCGCGGCAACGCGGAGACGCAGCAGGCCATTCGGGACCTGGCGCAGAGTCTTGGCTGCACGCTGGTAGAGACGGAGGATTCCGGCGACCGCTCGCCCTGCTGCGGCTACGGCGGGCTGACTGCTTACGCCAGCCGGGAGGTGGCGGGGGAGATGACCGAAAAATGCCTCGAGCGGAGCGAGGCGCCCTATCTCTCTTACTGCATGGCATGCCGAGACCGCTTTGCCCGTCAGGGCCGGGAGTCCCGCCACATTTTGGAGCTCTGCTACGGCACCGACGCGGGAAGCCCCCCGGACATCAGCGAAAAACGCAGGAACCGTCTGCGTTTGAAAAACGAGCTGCTGCAGGATATCTGGCAGGAGGAAGCGATGGAGAAGAAACTGGACTACTCCCTCGCCTTTACAGACGAGGCGCGGAGAATGATGGACGAGCGGATGATCCTCATCGAGGATGTGATCGCTGTGTTGGAAGATTTCCGGGTGAGCGGCGAGGCCATCGAGGACGAGGACGGCCTGCTGGTCGCCCGCCGCCGCGTGGGCAATGCCACCTTCTGGGTGAAGTTCAGTCGTGCAGGCGAGGGCTATCTGGTGCAGCGCGCCTGGAGTCACCGGATGCATGTGGTGAAACGGGAGGGTTAGCGCATGGCGATTGAGAAAAACTATTACACCATCGATCCCGAGGGCAAGCTCCACTGTGTCAAGTGCGGCGTGCCGCTGATTAAGGGCAAGGCCAAGTTCATGTATCTGGACAACGGCTTTCCCGTGGAGCTGCCAGTCTGCCCGGTCTGCGGCTTTGTCTATGTGCCGGAGGAGTTGGCTCTGGGCAAGGTCGCGTCCGTTGAGCGGGCGTTGGAGGATAAATGAACGGGCATCCGGGTGGGCTGGAACATACCCGCCATATGTTGGAGCTGGCGGCGCTGCCTGTGGGCGCCTCGGTGCTGGACTTGGGCGCCGGGGCGGGGGAGACGCTTACGATGCTGCGTGACCTGGGCTGTGCTGCGGAGGGGATCGACCTGGCTCCGCGCTCCGGCGCGGTCAAGCAGGGCGACTTTCTGCGCACGCCCTATCCCGACAGCAGCTTTGACGCGCTGCTCAGCCAGTGCGCGTTCTTTGTCTCGGGCGACCAGGCTGGTGCGCTGCGCGAGGCATGGCGGCTGCTCAAAAGCGGCGGGACGCTGCTGCTCTCGGATGTGTTTTTGGCCGAGCCGCAGCCCCTGCTCGAGCAAGCGGGTTTTACTCTCCTCCATGCCGAGAACATGACGGCAGCCTGGCGGGAGCACTACCTGGAGGCCCTCTGGCGCGGCGAGGATTGCGGCTGTACGCTGCCGCGGGGAAAAAGCAGCTATTGGCTGCTGATCGGAAGAAAGGACGGATGAGGATGGACCTCTTTGATCGTGTGATGGAACTGAGCCGTTACGGCTATTTCTGCGGCCAGATCCTGGCGATCCTGATGCTGGAAACCGTGGGCGAGGAAAACGCCGGCCTCGTCAAGGCGATGGGCGGGCTGAACGGCGGCGTGGGCTTTTCCCAGGGCTGCTGCGGCTGCATGACCGGCGGTGCCTGTGTGATCTCTTATTTTACCGGAAAGGGAGAAGACACCGGCATGGACGATCCCGCCCACAAGAGCGCCCTGGGAGAGTTTACCCATTGGTTTGAAGAGGAAATGACTGCCGATTACGGCGGTGTCGAGTGTCGAGATATTACCAAGGGCAATCCTGCCAAACGGGTGGAGCTTTGTCCGCAGATTATTGCCGCCACCTACGACAAGTGTATGGAAATTCTCGGCGAGAAAGGGCTGATCTGAGGCATGGAGCGAAGCCGGATCGACGCTTTGATTGCGCAGCAAGAGGCTCTCCCGGAAATCAACCGGGAGAGCCTTGCGGCCGTACAGCTACGAAAGCTGAACGCTCTGCTGCGGCGTGAGCGGGAGCGGGACGGCTTTTATCGTTCGCTGCCGGAGAAGCTGGATTCCCTGGAAGAGCTGGCAGGGCTTCCGTTTACCACGGAGGAGGATCTGGCGAGACATGCGCCTTCACTGCTGCTCTGCTCTCAGGCGCAGATTCAGCGCGTCCTCTCCGATGCGACCTCCGGCACCACAGGCGCGGCAAAGCGGGTGTTCTACACACAGGAGGATTTGGAAAACACGATACAGCTCTACATGGCCGGCCTGGGCGAATTGATTTTTCCCGGCAGTGTTACCCTGGTGTGCTTCCCGTTTTCCGGACCCTTCGGCCTGGGCGAGCTGATTGGACAGGCCATTTGCCGCCTGGGCGCAAGACCCATAAAGGCCGGCCCCTTTCTCTCCTACGGGGAGTACGGGGCGCTGCTGGAGCGGGAAAAGCCAGACAGCTTTGTGGGCATGCCCGTACAGCTGCTGAGCATCCTGCGCTTTTGCGGCAGAGGCAGTCTGCGCCGCGCGCTGGTCAGCGGGGATGCCTGCCCGCAGAGCGTGATCCGTGCCTGTGAGGAGCTGCTGGGCACGCGCCTTTTCCCGCACTACGGCTCCCGGGAGATGGGCATGGCCGGGGCCATCTGCTGCCCGGCCCACGAGGGGATGCATGTGCGGGAAAACCATATCATCCCGGAGATCGTGGACCGGACGGGACAGGTTCTCCCGCATGGAGAATGGGGGGAGCTTGTGATCACCACCATCGGCATGGAGGCCATGCCTTTGATCCGCTACCGCACCGGAGACTTTACGCGCCTTCTGCCTGCCCCCTGTTCCTGCGGCAGCGAGACCCTCCGTCTGGATTGGGTTGAGCGGAAGGCGGGGCGCCTGAGCGCTTCGGATCTGGACGAGCTTCTGTTCGCGGATCCTGCCGTGGTGGACTGTCGCTATACGCTGGAGGACGGACAGCTGAAGCTGCTGGCGCTGATAAAGGGGGAGCTTGCCGCCGGGCTCCCGGAGGAAAAGCTGGCCAAATTGGCGGCACCGCTGCGCCTTGAGCTTAACGTGCGGGAAGCGGTATCCGAAGACCGGGCCTTGTACCGCGGGAAACGAAGCTTAAGCGGCGTTTGAATGGAATGGTCGCTGTGAGGCAAATCAAAACGAGATAGAAAAGAATGAGGAGCCGCCCCGAAAAGGGGCGGCTCCTCATCTCATGGCTCAGGATGCGATTGACTTTCGTAGTGGAGAAAGACAGGCTCCATGAGCCAGGACCAAAACAGCAGCAGCAGCGCCGGCAGCACAAACAACGGCAGCAGCGCCAGCCGCAGGGTCAGATACACCGCCGCGCAGCTGGCCGCCGCCAGCGACAGGGTTCTGGGCAAATGCGCCACGGCCAGGCGCGCACTGTTGACGCACAGGGCCTTGAAACCCAACTGAAACCGGGAAAGGACGGGAAAAACCCAACAAGCAGCGCCAATGGGAATCAGCAGCAGCACGAACAAGGCGGCGCCGAAAAGCAGGGCCAGACTGCCGGATAGGGAAGCGGCGATGTATAGATACCCACGCACAAGGCTGTAAAGCAGCAAAGACCAGAACAAGGTCGGCAGCATGCCGCAAAGCAGATCCCGCTTAAAAACCTGGAAAAAGCGCAGCAGATAATCGTTTTCATCTCGGTGAAAATTCCGGACCAGCGCGTCGTAGAGGGCAGCGGTGGCAGCGCCGAGCGTTAGAAGCGGGGCAGAGCACAGCACCCAGAGCATGCTCAGCAGCAACAGGTCCGCCAGCATACCCAGCAAGCGCCAGACGCCGGTTTCGGGGTTGAAAAAGCGTTTCATTCACACAAGCTCAGGAACCAGCTTGCGCAGAAGCTCCGCCAGCTGGCTGTGACCCTTGCGGGACAAGTGCATGCAGTCCAGGCGGTTAAACTCCACCTGACCCTCCAGATCCACGAAGGCACAGGCCTGATTTTCCGCCACCGGACGGAGAAACCCCGCCAGCTCCCGGGATTTTTCCGGGCAGCCCAGTCCCATGGGTATGCCCTCGGGACGGGAATACAGGCCCTCGCCAATATGCGGCGGGCAGAGCAGAAGGATGTTGGGCTTGCCGTCGCGCCAGGCGGGGATGGACTTGGCCTTCATGACCAGCCGCTCCATACCGATGGCGATGCAGGCGGCGTTGGAGCCCAGGCGCTCCTTGGTGTCGTTGGTACCCAGCATGATAATCAGAAGATCCACAGGCTCGTGACTCATCAGGCAGGAGTAGATGGCGTCCAGCCCGGACATGCATTCATGCAGGGGGTCGGGGAACACGGTGGTCCTGCCGGACAGGCCCTCTTCCAGAATCAGATACTCGTCGCCCAGGGCTTTTTGCAGCAGGCAGGTCCAGCGCTCGTTTTCATTGAAGCGATCGCCGCCGTCGGCGCAGTCCGCAGGATCGGCACAATAGCCGTGGGTGTTGGAATCACCAAAACAGACGATGTGTTTTCTCATAGCATGCTCCTTTCAATGCAGCTCCGGCAGGGAGGCGGCAACCGCAGACTGTCCCACGCGCCGGAATTTTTCGTCCGGCAGATACAGATGCAGTTGACTGCTCAGCGCCGGATACTCGTCCTGCAGCACCTTGCGGCAGGTCTCTAACAAAATATCGCCGCCCTTGCCGGACATGACGCGGCCCAGCAGCAGCACGTTTTCACAGCCGTAGAGGGCGTGATAATAGGAAAGGCTATGGGCCAGGTAGCAGCCGATGCTGCGGAACACGGCGGCTGCCCGCGGATCGTCGTCTTCCATGAGCGCCTGTACCACCTTCAGCTTTTCCGCGGGGGAGAGCTCTTCGGCCAGCTGGATCCCGGCCCGAGGCGCCAGCTTGATGACCGCATCCTGGGAGAAGTATTTCACACCGCAGCCGATGTCACCGCTCCACTCGTCTCGCATGGCCACGGGGCTGGCGTCCACAGGGACGAAGGCCAGCTCGTTGAGCCAGCCGGTGATCCGGCCCTCTGCGTCCACATAGCCCACCGCTTCGCTGGTGCCCATGGCAATTCCCAGCATGTTGTTTTTGCCCAGACTCAAGGCCCCGGCCAGCGCCGTCACGTCGCCGTCGTTGACCACGCTGTAGGGGATATCGCCAAAGGTATCCCGGACGGCGCGGATGTAGATATCCTTGACTTTGGCGTCAAACAGATCCTGCGGTACCTGGAGGAACAGAGAGGCGTTCATGGTTCGGTTGTTGATATATACCCCCGCGGAGGAGATGCCTACCGCATCCACCCGGGGCATATGCGCCGCGGCCGAGCGAAAAGCCGCCACGATTCCCTCATAGTGATAGTCGGGATCGCTGTTGGTCTTGGGGAACCAGACCACCTCTTCGGCATATACCACCTCGCCGTCGATCACAGCGGAAACCTTCCGGTCGCTTCCGCCGGCGTCAAAGCCGACCCGGCAACCCTGCGTATGCCCGCCGATGGCCTTGGGGGCGTCCTTGGCCTGCGGCAGCGTGTCCGTCAGCACGATCTCAAAGGGATGCTCAAACACGTGGGTCATATAATCCCAGTCGAAGTCCTGCTTACCGCCGGCACAGTAGATGCCCTTTAGAAACGTGTAGCTGTCTTCGTCTCCCCGGACGTAAATTTTATAGCCGCCCTTCATCCACAGCATGGTTTTGACCAGGCGGTCCAGATAATAATGATCGGCCTGCCGCATGGCCTCCGTGCCGTGCAGAAAGGTCTCCACAACGGCCATCTCGCCGTTGGCACGCTCTACGGCGATGCCCACCGGCTTGGCGGCTCCCACCTGGTGCGCCTCGTTGAAACGCTGCAGCGGGAGAAAGCCTGGATCCAGCTCCGGGATATTCTTCACAGAAAAGGAAACGCCCAAATGCTCCACGACGAACCCCTCTTTCTTTTCATAATGGAGCGCGGGTGGAAATGCCCGCCTCTGGCTTGAATTATAGCATGCCCGTTTTGCGCTGTCATCCCCTTTTTGAATTTTATTTTTCTTTCAAGAGGGGATTGAAAATTTATTTCACAAATGGTACTATCACCACAGGAAGCTTTGCCCATTGGGGAGGAACAGGAAGGAGCGGAGAAAGATGGATCGAGAGAGACTGTACGAGAGCAGAAAATGGATGCAGGAAGAGCTGGATCGCTGCCAGCGCTTCTGGCTGGAAAACGGGATGGACCGGATAAACGGAGGCGTCTTCACTTGCCTGGACCGGGAAGGGAAGGTCTATTCCACGGATAAAAGCGTATGGATGCAGGGCCGCTGCGCCTGGATGTATTCCTGGCTGTGCCATCTCTATGGGGCGCGGGAGGACTGGCTGGCCGCTGCGAAAAGCTGCCTGGACTTCATGGAGGCCTACTGCATCAACCGGGCGGCGGGAGACCGAATGTATTTTACCGTCACAGCGGAAGGGAAGCCTCTGCGCCAGCGCCGCTATTATTTTTCCGAGGCCTTTTATGCCATGGCCAACGCGGAATATTACGGCGTCACCGGTCAGCGGGACTGCCTGCTGCGCGCCAGACGGGCCTATGATCTTTACTGGGATCTGAGTCAGGGCATGGAGGATCCCACGGGCCTGGGACCCAAGACCATTCCGGAGACTCGGACGGGCCGTGCTTTTGGCATCCCCATGATTTATCTGAACGTGACCAGCGTGCTGCTGCGGGTGGATCCGGAGCGCAAGGAGCTGTACGAACAGCGGGCGGCTGCCTGTGTGGAGGATATTCTCCGTTACTTTGTCAAGGATGAGCTCAACTGCGTTCTGGAGAACGTGGGACCCCATGGGGAAGCGAGACTGGAGTTTACCGAGGGGCGCATCGTCAATCCCGGCCACGACATCGAGGGCGTGTGGTTCTTGCTGGAGCATGCCAAGCGCAGCGGGGACGCGTCTCTGGTGGACAAGGCGGCGACCATTTTCGATCGGGCGATTCAAGCGGGATGGGATCAGGAATACGGCGGCCTACTGTATTTCGTGGACTGTCTGGGCCGCCCGCCCGAATCTTACGAGCATGACATGAAGCTCTGGTGGCCTCACAACGAAATCCTGATCGCCTCGCTGATGCTCTATCGGGATACCCGGCGCGAGGAATATCTGGATTGGTTCTTCAAGACCCTGGATTACTGCCGGGAGCATTTCTCCGATCCGGCATATGGTGAGTGGTACGGCTATCTGCGCCGGGACGGCAAGCCCACCCAGCCGCCCTGCAAGGGGTCTACCTTCAAAGGGCCGTTCCATCTGCCGCGGATGCTGTCCATCTGCGATCAGATGCTGGGCGAGCTGTTGAAAGCGTACTGAGGAAGGGGCAGATGCATATGGCAACGGTTTCCCACAACGTGTTCGATACGATCAGCCACGCTTATTATGAATTGACGGCGGCGGAGCGGAAAACGGCGGACTACGTGATGAAAAACCAGGAGAAGAGCCAGTACCTCTCCATCGGAGAGCTGGCGGAGGAGAGCGGCGTGGCGGAGGCTACGGTGTCCCGCTTCTGCCGGAGGCTGGGCTACAAGGGCTATAACGCCTTCAAGCTGGCCATCGCCAACGCCGGCGCTGCCCAGCATCCCCGCCAGATGCTGCAGGGGCAGGAACCCCTGGACGATCTCAAGTCCCTGGCCAACGCCCTGTACACCATAGACAGTGACGCCATGCTGCAGACCATCAACAGCCTGCGGCCTGAGGAGATGGAAAAGGCTGTGGATATCCTGGACGGGGCGCGGAAGGTTTTGTGCATGGGCCAGGGCGGCTCCATGATTCTGGCCTCGGAGGCAGCGCACCTGTTTTCCATCTGCGAGGGAAAGTATATCCCTGTGACCGATTCGCACATGCAGGTGATTGCCTCGTCCACCCTGACGCCGGAGGACGCGGTGCTGTTTTTCTCCTATTCCGGCGCTACCCGGGATATGATGGAGACCCTTTCCGTAGTGCGGCAGCAGGGGGCGAAGGTGATTTTGATTACCCGCTTTGCTCGTTCCCCCGGCGCCCACCTGGCGGACGCGGTGCTCCAGTGCGGTTCCAATGAAAGCCCGCTGCAGCACGGTTCCGTTCCCGCGCGTATCGCGCAGCTTTTCCTGCTGGACATTCTCTTTTCTATGACCTGTCAACGGCATCCGGAGCGCAGCCGGGAAACGGCGAAGCGTGTTGCGGAGGCTCTGGCGGATAAGCATCTGTAAACAAAAAGGACCGAGGAGTGTGTTTGCTCCGCGGTCCTTTTTCCGCATACTGCGGACGCGGGGGTGTTTCAGCTCAGAGCTTCCCGGCAAAATACCCAAAAGCAGGGGAGTGCTTTTGGATAATACATAAAAATATTTTCAGAAACAGCTTTTTCTGAAAAAAACTTTCAGATCTTGGTTGACAATGGCATCGTATTTTTGTAAAATTTACATGGGATTGGCCGGGAAAGGCCCGGGTCGATGCCAAAAGAATAAACTTTCAGGAGGAACGAAATGAAAAAGATTCTCGCACTTGTTATGGCTCTGTGCATGATCTTTGCACTGGCTGCCTGTGGGCAGAGCGCGGCTCCCGCGGCTCCCGCTGCGACCGAGGCTCCCGCAGAAGAAGCACCTGCGGAAGAAGCGGCTGTTGCTTCCAGCATTTCTCTTTGGACCTACCCTGTCGGCGGCTATGGCAGTGAAGAGACCGTCAAAGCCATCACCGACGCCTTTACCGCCGAGACCGGCATCGAAGTCACGGTGGAGTACCTGACCTACGCTGACGGCGACGACAAGGTCAACACCGCCCTGACCGCCGGCCAGGCTCCCGACCTGATCATGGAAGGACCCGAGCGTCTCGTTTCCAACTGGGGCGCCAACGGCTACATGGTCGACATCAGCGACATGTTTGACGACACCGACAAGTCGGAGATCAACGCTGCGGCTCTGGCTGCCTGCTTTGCTCCCGATGGCGCTGCCTACGAGTATCCCCTGGTGATGACCGCTCACTGCATGGCTGTCAACCTGAACGCCCTCAAGGAAGCCGGTGCTGACCAGTATGTGGACCTGGAGTCCCACACCTGGACCACCGAGCAGTTCGCTGAGGCTGTCAAGGCTCTGTACGCCAAGTTTGGCGGCACCGTCGGCGCTGTGTACTGCGGCGGCCAGGGCGGCGACCAGGGCACCCGCGCCCTCGTCAACAACTACTACGGCGGCACCTTCACCAATGCCGAGCACACCGCTTATACCTGGGACGATGCCAAGAACATCCAGGCGCTCAAGACCCTGTACGACATGGAAGGCATCGACTTTGACGCTGCCATCGTGGGCGGCGATGAGATTGCCAACTTCTACAACGGCGTGTTCAAGATGGCTTTCTGCTGGAACATTGCCCAGCAGCTCAATCCCAACTCTGCCGGCACCGGCGAGGGCAAGACCCTCAATGGCGACGACATCGTCTTCATGGCCTTCCCCTCTGAGGATGGCGTTGCCAATCTCCAGGGCGGCATCTGGGGCCTGGGCGTCTTTGACAACGGCGACGCTGCCAAGATCGAGGCTGCCAAGACCTTCATCAAGTGGATGTGCGACAGCGAGCATACCCCTGAGGCTGTCCGTGCCTCCAACTTCTTCGCTGCCCGCTCCGCGGCTGAGGGCGTTGATCTCTCCGGCGTGTGGGCTGACAACGAGATTATGAACGAGTACACCAAGCTCATGCCCATGCTGGGCGACTACTACCAGGTTACCACTGGCTGGGCTGCTGCCCGTACCGCATGGTGGAACATGCTCCAGCAGGTCGGCGCCAGCGATGGCAGCGAGGATGCAATCGCGGCTGCGGTTGCGGAATTCTGCGGCCAGGCTAACGCTCAGTAAATCCATCGTTCCCGGACAATAAGGAGTCATTTCCAGTTTGGGTCGCGCACCCCCTGCCGCTTGCGCGGCAGGGGGTGTGTGCCTTCCCTGCAAACCGATTGAGAGGTGTGTGCAATGCCCCAAACCGTGAGCCCACGGCTCAGGCGCAAGGAGACGATCAGCGCGTATCTGTTCCTGCTGCCCAGCCTGGTTTTCTTTCTCGGCTTTGTTGTATTCCCCATGGTCCTTTGTATCGTGACCAGCTTTTTCGATGCGAACATGAACGCCAACAAGCCCGATGTGTTTATCGGCCTGGCCAACTATGTGGAGCTTTGGCAGGATAAGGTCTTTCTCAAGGCCCTGGTAAATACGATCATCATTGTGCTGGTCAGCGTTCCGGTTGTGTGCGTCTTCTCCCTGTGGGTGGCGTCCGCCATCTATCGCATGAAGGAAGGCCCGCTGAGCTTTTTCCGTGTGGTTTTCTATCTGCCGGTGGTGACAGGCTCTGTTGCGGTCACCGTGGTGTGGAAGTGGATGTACAACAACTATTATGGCATCTTCAACTATCTGCTTAAGGGCGCCGGCCTGATTGAAAAAAACATCAACTGGCTGGGAGATCCCAAGTACGCACTGGCCTGTATCATTATCATCCTGCTGACCACCTCTGTGGGACAGCCTATTGTCTTGTACGTGTCTGCTCTCAGCAACGTGGACAACTCTCTGGTGGAGGCCGCTGAGGTAGATGGCGCAACCAACATGCAATGCTTCTGGCGCATCAAATGGCCCCAGATCATGCCTACAACTCTGTACATTCTGGTCATCACCACCATCAACTCCTTCCAGTGCTTTGCCCTGATCCAGTTGCTGACCTCCGGCGGTCCCAATTACGCCACGGAGACGGTGATGTACTATATCTATTACACGGCGTTCAAGCTCTACCGCTTTGGCTACGGCAATGCCATGGGCGTCATTCTGGCGATCTTTATAGCCGTGCTGTCTGCGGTGCAGTTCCGCTTGGCCAAAGAGAGTTAGGAGGCTGAGAGTATGAGTAAACGAAACGGAGAATCCCGCGCTTATCGGATTTTCAGCGTGGTCGTGCTGATCTTTCTGGCTTTCCTGTTCATCTTTCCCCTGTACTGGATTTTGACCGGTGCGTTGAAAACCCCGGCGGCCATCAATTCCGCCACGCCGGAATGGGTGCCTTCCGAGCTGACGCTGCGAAACTTCCAGGTTCTGTTTTCCAAGCGCAGCGCGCCGCTGTTTCAACTGGGTGCCCTGGTGGGACCCACGGTGCCTGCTGCCATCCGCTGGCTGATCAACACCGTGTTTATGGCGGTGATGGCCATGATCCTTACCTGTTTTACGGCATCTATGGCTGGCTACGCCCTGGCGAAGAAGCGTTTTTTGGGCCGCTACCTGCTGTTTTCTCTGATTGTGGCGGCCATGGCCCTGCCCAAGCAGGTTATCTTGATCCCTTTGATTCGCGAAATGAGCGCCCTGGGCCTCTATGACAACATCTGGGCGGTAATCCTGCCTACGGTAGGCTGGCCTTTCGGCGTGTTCCTGATGAAACAGTTTTCCGAGGGAATACCGGGAGAAATGCTGGAGGCTGCGCGCATCGACGGCGCCAGCGAGGCCAAGACCTTTTTCAGCATTGTGGTACCGATGATCAAGCCCGGTATCGGCGCACTGGCGATCTTCACCTTCATCAACAGCTGGAATGACTATTTCATGCAGTTGATTATGCTCACCAGCAGCAGCAACCTGACCATCTCCCTGGGCATTGCCACCATGCAGGCGGAAAACTCCACGGACTATGGGTTGATTATGGCGGGCGCGGCTCTGGCAGCCGTCCCCATCATCATTGTGTTCCTGGTTTTCCAGAAGTACTTCACCCGCGGCATCACCATGGGCGCGGTGAAAGGTTAAGGCCATGATCCATGCCAAACTGACAGACGCCATGGCTTACCGGGGCATCCATCCCCGCCTGGATCGGGTGTTGGAGCTGCTGACGATGGACTTTCTGGCCGATGTCGGCACGACACGCCAGGAGTTGGAAGGGGAGTCGCTTTTCGTTACCCGCTTTGACGTGACCAGTTCTTCGGACGAGCGGCGCCTCTTCGAATATCATCGCCGTTATCTGGATGTTTTCGCAGTGGTGCAGGGCCGCGAGCGGGTGGATATCGCCGCGCCTGAAGCCGTCAGCCTGCAAGAGCAGCGGGACGATTATTGGGGCGGCAGCGCCGTGCCGGAGCAGCGCGTGATCCTCCAGCCGGGCAGCTTTCTTGTGCTTTTTCCCGGGGACGCGCATCGGCCTGGCATGGCCGTCCAGGAAGAAGAAAATGTTTCCCGCGTCGTATTCAAGATTCTCATATAAGGAGAACAGCATGAAAGATTTAAGCAAATATCGGGGCATATTCCCCGCCTTTTACGCCTGCTATGATGAAGCGGGGGCTGTGTCCCCGCAGCGGGTTCGGGACCTGACTGAATATCTGATCGGCAAAGGCGTGACCGGCCTCTATGTGGGCGGTTCCTCGGGAGAGTGCATTTATCAGTCGGTGGATGAGCGGAAGCTGGTGTTGGAAAACGTGATGGCGGTCGCCCGGGATCGGGCGGTAATCATCGCCCACGTGGCCTGCAACAACACCATGGACAGCCAGAGCCTTGCGGCTCATGCGGAAAGCTTGGGCGTGGACGCCATCGCGGCCATCCCCCCGATTTACTTCCATCTGCCGCCTTACGCCGTGGCTCGCTACTGGAACGACATTTCTGCCGCCGCGCCCAACACGGATTTCGTGATCTACAACATCCCACAGCTTGCGGGCGTGGCCCTCAGCAGCGAGCTGCTGCGCGAGATGCTCCGGAATCCACGGGTGATCGGCGTGAAGAATTCCTCCATGCCCATCCAAGACATCGAGATGTGGCGGGACGAGGGGGCTGTGGTCTTCAACGGCCCGGATGAGCAGCTGCTTTCCGGTCTGGTTGCCGGCGCGGTGGGCGGCATCGGCGGCACCTATGGCGCCATGCCGGAGCTGTACCTGAAGCTGTACCAGCTGGTACAGGCCAATGAAATTGCCAAGGCCCGGGAGATTCAGGATGCCTGTTGCCATCTGATTTACAAGATGTGCTCCGGAAAAGGGAACATGTACGCTATGATCAAAGAGGTTCTCCGGGAGCAGGGCGGCCCCGATATCGGAGGAGTTCGCGCACCCTTGTATCCGCTGCAGCCAGAAGATATGGCCATTGCAAAAAGCTGCGCGGAGGAGATCCGAAAGCGGATCGAAGAGTTCACATAATTTTTGCGAGAAAGAACTGGCCTGCCTTGCAGGCCAGTTGCGTTAAGGGGGAAACCATGCTTTTTGCCAATGGACTTGTATTCCTGGAGGATCAAGGTTTTGTCCCGGCCGGTTTTCGTGTGGAGAATGGGGTTTTTACAGAGATCCTCCCGCCGGAACACCGGGAGACGGATGCTGTGGATCTCCAGGGTGCCACGGTGATTCCAGGGCTGATCGATATACACACCCACGGAAATTCCGGAGCGGACTTCTCGGACGGAGATGACCAGGGCTTGCGGACCATGGCTCGTTTTTTGGCCGCACAGGGCGTCACCGGCTTTGCTCCGGCGTCCATGACCCTGCCTTATTCCACGTTGCGCAAGGCGTTCGCCACGGCCAGCCGCTTGCGGGACGAGGCGCCCAAGGGGGCTGCGCGTCTGCTGGGGATCAACATGGAGGGACCGTTCTTTTCCGAAAAGAAGAAGGGGGCCCAGAACGCTGCTTATCTGCAGGCACCGGATTTTGAGGCGTTTCGTGAGCTGTATGAGGGCTGCGGCGGCTTGATCCGGATCGTGGATCTGGCACCTGAGCTTCCCGGCGCGGTGGACTTTGCCCGGAAAGCCAGCAAGCTGTGCACCGTCTCCGTGGCGCATACCGATGCCGACTATGAGGAGACGGCGGCGGTCTATGCCGCCGGGGCCAGCCATCTGACCCACTTGTATAACGCCATGCCCGGCATTCACCACCGCAATCCCGGCGTCATCGGTGCGGCAGCAGAGAGGGAAGGGGTCTATGCAGAGCTGATCTGTGACGGTCAGCACGTACATCCCAGCGCGGTGCGCATGGCCTTCAAGCTCTTTCCGGACCGTATCTGCCTGATTTCCGACGCGCTGCGCTGCTGCGGTATGCCGGACGGAGAGTACGAGCTGGGCGGCCAGCAGGTCTTCCTGCGGGAGGGGATCGCCCGTCTGGAGGATGGGACCATCGCCGGTTCCGCGGCTAGCCTCTGGGATTGTCTGCGCAATGCCATCGCCTTTGGGATTCCCCGAGAAACGGCGATTCTGGCGGCCACGCGAAACCCGGCCCGGCAGCTGGGGTGCGACGATCGCTGCGGCGGCATCGCCCCGGGCAAATGGGCAGACTTCCTGGTTTGCGACGGGGACTTGTCCCGCAAGACCGTCTATCTGGCCGGAGAAAAACTGGAAAGCCCCATCTGAATTGAAAAAGAATACTGCGCCCCGAAGCGTTTGCTTCGAGGCGCAGTATTCTTTTTCCGGGGCGCAGATTTTACAGAGATCTTTCGTATACGCCGTCACGCTCGGTATAGCCCATTTTTTGCAGATAATCCAGATGCCCCGCCTCCGGATCGGCATAGCGCAGCAGACGGATCTCATCGGCGGGCAAGTGAGCCAGCAGATAGCGCCCCACGGAGCTGTCCCGGTATGTGGGCGTACTATAGTCCAGGGCGATGTCCAGTACGCCTTCCTGCAGCTTTCCCAGCAGCAGCCCGGCGGGTTCTTCTCCGTGACAGACCAGGTAGGCGCGATTGAGAGCGGCAGCCTCACGGACACGCTGAGGGAAGAGGGCAGTGATATCCGCCGCGTGGCGCTCCATGAAGAAGCGCACAAAGCCTTCCTGGGGAGAGAGCGGAAGCAGGCGGTAGTTGGGCTCCTTGTTGCGCAGTTTCCAGAGATAGTACAGGTTGATCAGCACCAGACAGACATTCATCAGTGCCGTGGGATAGGAATGGATGATCAGGGCATATACGGCGAAAATCAGGCTGCCCACCGTGTTGACGATGCGAAGCTTGACGACAGAGGCCATCAGGAACGAAACCAGGACAAGGGCGGAACCCAGATAGCCGATGATTTCTATGGTGGCAGAGTTCATAATAACGTTTCCTTTCTGAGCTGTACAGCCGGAATTTTAGCAGTACGGGCTGTCGCAGCTTATTATACACGTACATGGCGCAAATGTCCAATCACAAGCAGCTAGACGCAAGGGGCGATCCCCCGCCGGGATGGCTTCTTCCCCCGAGCAATGGCTGGAGCCGCCTGAAAAGCGCCCATGC
>CACZSJ010000111.1 GCA_902783825.1 Oscillospiraceae bacterium
GATGTCGCAGTTGCGGTGGGCGTCGCCGATCTCCTGGTCGTAGACCTCGCTGAGCCAGTAGTTGGCGGTGATGGCGCCGGAGTTGGACAGAATCAGACCGCCCACGGAATAGGTGACGGTGGAATTTTCCTTCACGCGCCAGTCTTCCACGCGCAGATATTTGTTGACCGTTTCCTTATAATCCAGGTAAGTGGACCGCATGTTGCGCAGCTTCTCCCGCTGCTTTCGGTAGAGAATGTAGGACTTGGCGACCTGCTCGTAGCCGCCCCGGGAAAGGACCGCTTCCACGCTGTCCTGAATATCCTCCACGGAGACCAGCCCCGCCTTGATCTTCGGCAGAAAGTCCGCCGAGACCTTCAGGGCCAAAAAGTCGATCACACTGTCGTTATAGTCGGTGTTGGTGGCCTCAAAGGCCTTTTTCATGGCCTCGGCAATTTTGTTGATGTTGAAGTCTACGACCTTACCGTCGCGCTTGACTACTTGGTACATATCTTGTTCCTCCCAGTTTTCTGTGTCTTTCTATTTTCAGCGGGGGCGGCCTTGCCGCGCCCGCGTAATCAGGCTTGGGGAAAGGAGATCAGCTGTCCACGCCCCGGAGCTGAACCACCGGCACATAGGGCGCCACCGCGTCCCGAAGCTGGCGCATCTGCTCATCGGAAAAGGCGCTCAGACCCTGGAGATCCAGCACGTCGCCGGAGTCTTTGAATTGCTGGAGATAGTATTCCTTAGCGCCGCTGATCCACTTGGCGGCCTCAATCAGGCTTTCCTGGCTGTGCAGGCCGCGGACCACCGTGGTACGAAATTCGTATTCTACCCGGCCCTCCAGCAGAAAATTCTTGCTGCGCTCTACCGCAGCCAGATCCAGGTTCGGGATGCCGGCGGTGGCGGCGTAAAGCCCGGGCGCGTTTTTGATGTCCATGGCTACCCGGTCCACCAGCCCGGCGTCCACGATCTGCATCAAACGTTCCGGAAAAGAGCCGTTGGTGTCCAGCTTGATCCGATAGCCCAGGGCGCGGATCTTTTCCAGAAAGGCGGGCATGTCCCCATGAAGCAGAGGCTCCCCTCCGGTGATGGCGACGCCGTCCAGAACGCCCTGGCGCTTGCGCAGAAAGGTAAGCACGGTCTCTTCGCCGTTGGGATCACCCTCCAGCCGTTCCGGCAAAACCAGAGGCGCGTTGTGACAGAAGGGACAGCGGAAATTGCAGCCGCCGGTAAAAACCGTGCAGGCGACCTTGCCCGGATAGTCCAGCAGGGTGAGCTTTTGCAGCCCGGATATCAGCATGTCAGCGCCTCCCTTCACAAGATCTTGCCCGGTGCTTTGCTATCATAGCGCCACATATAGGGATTGTCAAGGGGAAAATCACTAAATATAGAAAGTTTAACCGCCTTGTAACCGGTTTGAACACAAAATATAGTGTCCGTTTAAGAATTGTTTCCTCCTGATTCCGCCATGTTTCCCGTGCGGTTTTGGGAGAAACAGAGGCGCTTTTGGCAAAAAAAGCCCCGGGAATCCTGGTTCCCGGGGCACGCTATCGTTCGTTGTCAGGCGCGGAAAAGCGCGCCGTTTCTACACTTTGACTGTGTCAGGCTGCGGCCTTGTTGGCGGTAATTCTGCGGATGACAAAGAGGGTGGCAACGGTGAGAACCGCGCCGATCAGCAGGCAGACAACCGCGTTCTGTACAAAGCCGGCGATGATGTAATTGACAAAGCTGATGCCGGCGATGGTCAGGGCGTAGGGCAGCTGGGTGGACACGTGAGACACGTGATCCATCTGCGCACCGGCAGAAGCCATGATGGTGGTGTCGGAGATGGGGGAGCAGTGATCGCCGCAGACGGCGCCGGCCAGACAGGCGGAGATGCCGATGATCAGCAGAGAGCTGTCCGCCGGGAAGATGGCGACCACGATGGGGATCAGGATACCGAAGGTGCCCCAGGAGGTGCCGGTGGCGAAGGCCAGAACCACCGCGACCACGAAAATCACAGCAGGAAGCAGGCTGAAGAGGCCGGCCGCAGCGCCTTCCATCACACCGTGGACAAACTCGGCGGCGCCCAGGCTGGAGGTCATGGTCTTCAGAGAAGTGGCCAGAACCAGAATGGTGATGGGGGGAACCATGGCGACAAAGCCCTGGGGAATGCACTCAGTCATTTCCTTAAAGCGCAGGGTGCGGCGCAGCAGGAAATAAACAAAGGAGAAGACCAGGGCGATGATGCCGCCCCAGGGGAGGGCGATGTAGGCGTCGGTGTTGCCGAAGGCGCCGATGAGGTCTCCGGCACAGTCGGTGCCGCCCCAGGCGTCCACGCCGTAGTAGCCGCCCACGTAGAGCAGCGCGAAGAACACGGCGACAATCAGCACCAGCACAGGGAGAACCAGGTCCAAGATCCGGCCGCGGGGATTGCCGGCTTCGGTGTCGTCGCCCTTGTTGGCACCCAGCTCTCCGTTGAGGCGGGCGTTCATCTCTGCCAGAGCCATGGGGCCGTAGTCAAAACCCATGAGCACGATTGCCACGATGAACACCAGGGTCAGCAGGGAATAGAAATTGTAGGGGATGGCCCGGACAAAGAGCTGGATGCCGGTGATGCCGGTGCCCAGATCATCCGCAACGCCGGAGACGGCGGCAGCCCAGGAAGAAATGGGAGCGATCATGCAGATAGGAGCCGCGGTGGCGTCGATGAGGAAAGCCAGCTTGGCCCGAGAAATGCTGTGCCGGTCCGTGACCGGTCGCATGACGGAGCCCACGGTCAGACAGTTGAAATAGTCGTCCACGAAGATCAAAACACCCAGAACAAACGTGGCAAGCTGGGCGCCTACCCGGGTCTTGATATTCTTCTCCGCCCAGCGTCCGAAGGCGGCGCTGCCGCCGGACTTGTTGATCAGGGCCACCAGAATGCCCAGGATAACCAGGAAGACCAGATTGCCGGCCAGATCGGCCACAGAGACGGAAAGTCCATCCACCACCAGCAGATCCAGCATCTTGATGGGCTGGAAACCGGCGGCAAAGAGGGCGCCCAAAAAGACGCCGGCAAAAAGGGAGGTGTAGACCTCCTTGGTCAGAAGCGCCAGCACGATGGCCAGCAGCGGGGGGACCAGAGCCCAAAACGTACCGAACATGAGAAATACCTCCGATAAAAAAAGAATTGTGAACAGCGCAGGCACCGTCCACAACACAAAACACAAAGCGTGTTACGACAGCTCTCCGCATTTCTGCGACAGTCCGGCGGATTTTCTCCGACGGCCCAGGCACAGCCTGACGGGAATTCGGCTGCCCTTCGGCGATGGCCCCTTTCACTACCGTCTGCGTTACCCGCGCATGTGACGGCGGCTACTGATGAACACCGCGCCTCTATCTTGCTCTGTTCAATTTGACACTATTATAAACGGTCGGCGGGAAAAGTCAACAAAAAAATGAAAATCCGGGAGGAAAAATGGGAATTCTTCCGTTTTGTACGGGACAGAAAGGAAAGCGGTCGCCTCTTTTGTGCGAGATTACGCAAAAAAGTGCGGACTGATGGGCATCAGTCCGCGAAACAGGGTTGTGGGATAAAGATATGAGCCGGGTTTCTCACCTGAGAAACCAATTGGATAAGCTGTGCTTATACGATACATCAAGGAGGGCGCTTTGTAAAGAGCGAAGCGGCACTTGTTTTGTCGAAAGGCAATTTTTTTCTCCCGCCGCGCATAGTTTTTTTCTCCGCGGGCCAAACTATGGCTGTCAATCCCCGTGCGGCTGGTGCGCCGTACAAAAAACAAGAGAGGAGAATCGCTTGTGATTATGGATCGTATCGCCCTGGCCCTGGCCATCATCGGCGGGCTGAACTGGGGCAGCGTCGGCCTGTTTCGTTTCGATGTCGTCGCCTGGCTTTTTGGAGGTCAGACGGCAACCGTCAGCCGCGTGATCTACACGCTGGTTGGCCTTGCGGCGATCTGGTGCATCTCGCTGCTTCTGCGCAGCGACGCGGTTACCGATGAGGCTTGAGTAAAAGCAAAAAGAAAAAAGGCAGGGAATGCGGTCGCGTTCCCTGCCGTGCTTTTGTGTCCTAAAAGAACCGGGGAGCCAGTCTATATCTGCTGCGGGAGGCGGGGCCGCAGGCTTCGAATCAACAGCAGCGCCAAGGCCAGCTTCCCCAAATCTGGAAGCACGAAGGGGAACACGCACAGACCCATAGCGGAAATCCAAGCGATGGGGCCGTGGTGAAAAGAATAGACCTTCACGAACCAGAGGGTACCCAAAGCATAACAAAGCAGCAGGCCCAGAACCAGAGCGGCGGCCATAAACCAGAGGCTGCGCATCGCCTGCTTCTCCAGCAGGCAGTAGAGGAGGCCCATCGGCAAAAAGCCCAGAAGGTAGCCGCCGGTGGGGCCCAGCAGGCAGGCGATGCCGCCCTGAAATCCGGAAAATACGGGAAGCCCGGCGGCTCCCATGAGCAGATACAGCAGGATCGCCAGACTGCCGCGGCGTCCACCCAGAAGCCCCAGGGCGCAGAACAGGCCGAAGGTCTGCAAGGTGAAGGGAATCGGCGCCGGTACGGAGAGCCAGGCACACAGACACAGAAGCACCGCCATCATCGCGATGCGGCTCATTTCTCTGGGAGAAAGACGGCTGCGGGTCATGTGCTGCGCTCCTTACAGGACGCCAAGAAAGCAGTCCTGGCTTTTCAGCTCAGAGAACAGGATGCCGCCGTCCTTGCCTAGATCGTAAACCCGGATCACGCCCTCCAGCGCGGCATCTCCGGTGAGCTCCCGGTAACGATCCGGGAAAGCTTCAAAGCCGGCCTCATCAAACAGGCAGCCTCGCTCCTCCGGGTATACCGCGGCGTAATGAATCCCGGCCTCCACCAGATCTTGGAAGAAATGGCTGCCATAGGACAGCTCCGGGCGCAGTCCGTGGGAGGCATAGGCCAACTCGCACATACACAGATAATGGTTGATCTCCGCAAAGCTTACCGGAACCCCCAGGCTGGGCGTTGTGGTCCCCCAGCGGCCCGGCCCAAGGAGAATGGCGTCCCGGTCCCGAAGAAGCTGATTCAGCTCGCCCACCTTTCGGGCCACGGCGTATTTCTGCTGTTCCGGCAGATCCAGATAGGGCTCCACCTTGACAAAGACCACATAGCGAACGGGGACTGCGGCGTTGCCGCCCATAAAGCTTCCATGGATGCGGAACAGGAAATTCCGAACCTTGGGCATGACGCCTGCTTGTCCCAAGCCTTGCGTCTGGATGGTGCGGCACTGGAGCAGGTTGACCCGATAGTCTCCCTCGGGGGAGAAGTTGCAAGCGTATTCCACGTCCACCGGGTAATTGTATTTCTCCGCCACCGTGGCCATGATTTCCGTCATCACCCGGGCAAAATCAGTCCGGCGCAGGAGCTTGGAAAAATTGATGATATCCGGCACCGGATCCCGAATTCCCAGCTCCCGGAAGTAGGCGGCGGTATAGCTGTCCGGCTCCATGAACAGCCCGGCGTCGGTATGCAGATCTTTTTTAGACAAGGTCTCGGCAGGGACGGTCTCAAAGCGGTTGCTTTTGAGGTTGATCACGTCCACGTTGTGCTGGGAGTAACGGTACTCGTCCCCGTGGGCCACCATGGGCGGCGCTGTAGGCGCGTCCAGACGGATGAAGCGGGCATAGTCGTCCGCCTCCCGATCCACGGCCCGGGTCCCCATGCCGAAGACCAGGCGCAGCATGCCCTTGTTGTCCGCGGCGGCCTCGGGACCGTTGACGTACAGATTGCGGGAATGGCCCACCCCGGCCACATGGGGATAGTAGTAGTCCCCATGGCAGTCTCCGCTGACGCGCATCACCAGCAGGGCCATCTGCTCGTCCCGATCCAGCAGATGCCGATCAGCCCGGTAGCGGATGGCTTCTGGGCTGACGGTGCTGGCGTAGACGGTACGCACCGCGTCTTCAAAAACCCGATAGCGCTCCTCCAAAGAGCCCTGGTTGGGGCAGAACACACTTTCGTATTTGCCGGCAAAGGCGTTGCCGATGCCATCTTCCAGAATGGAACTGGAGCGAACGATGATGGGGGACTGGCCGAAGTATTCCAGCATGGAAATAAACTGATCCTGAATGCTGGGCATAAAGCTGCCCTGCAGCAGCCGCTCCCGAAATTCAGGGGCGATGCGAATATAGTCTTCCGGCTCGATCATCTTGGTGCGCAGATCCCAGGTGTTGTTTTGTACCGCGTAGGTGTAGAACACGTCCGCGCCAATGAAATAGGAATCGTGAGGTTCGATATGGCTGGCGTACAGTTCAGGCTTGGTGTCCCGGATGATGTTGCGGGCCAGCAGCATGCCCACGGCCTTGCCGCCGATGCAGCCGGTGCCGATCTCCCGTTTTTTGATTTCCATCAAATCCCGCACGGAGAAATACTTGCGGCACAACTCCAGGCGCTGGGGCTCGTTGCCCAGCAGACAGCGCATGATGTTTTCCTTCAGAGCCACGCCGTCCGGATCCGTAGGCTCCTCCTGCCCGGCTTGCACCGAGTCGAACATGCTGTCCCAGCAGTCCCGGCGCTCACCCGTTTGGGTGAAGATGTCGAAAATGGAATAGGTGTCGGAGCTGGAGGTGATGATGCGGCACTGCTGGCCGGTGATTTTCAGAGGAAAATACATGGTCTCGGTGCGCCGCCCCTCCGCCTTGACCGGGTGGATGTAGGTGCTGCCGCCCCGGGTGCGGATGTTCAGCAGGACGGAGGTGGCACGCCGGATGCGGGAAATGGTTTCGTAGATATGCCGCTCATAGCGCAGACCCACATAGCACAGGGCGCGGCGTTCCTGAATAAAGGCGGCGGTGAGGCAGAAGAAGTTGCAAACCATCAGGTCGGAAAACCAATATCTCTGCAGCTCGGAGAGACAGTCGAAGAGGAAGAAGCTGTCCGCCGGCTCCTGGCTGATGATCCGATGGACCTGTACAGCGAAGGTTTCGAAGCCTACGGAGGGATCCAGCTTATACTTTTTGATGTTGACCCCCCGCCTCTCCAGGGCATCTGTGGGAATCAGCTCCTCGTGGTCGCCAAAGCGCAGGTAGACCATGCGGCGCCCGGTGAGGGCTTCATCGGTCACAAACTGGGTGGCCACGTACACATAGTCTCCGATATGCTCCATTTGCCAGGTGACGGTGTCGCCCCGACGCAGATCGTCCAGGGTCCGGTCCAGACCCGGGATTCCGGTGCTGATGCGGATGTCATCTTTCATAGCGAACCTCCTCCGTGTAAGTTTAGATAAACGCAAAGAGCCAGCTGGAGCAAGGCCAGAAGCGGAAAGCCCAGCACAAAAGTCCAGTGCCGGGTTTTGTGGCGGAAGACGTACATGCCCAGCCAGCCGCCAACGGCGCCGCCCAGGGCGGCCAGCAAAAACAGGCGAGCCTCCGGGATCCGCTGCCGCTGGCGGATGGCCCGGCGTTTGTCCAGCCCCATGGCGCAAAACAGCACAAGGCTCATCCCCAAAAGCCAGAGCAGAAGCAGCAGGTCGGGCTGCTCCAACAGGCCGAAAAAGGCGCCGTTCACAGCAGCTCTCCGTAGTACCAGCCGGAGACGCCCTCGTGCTTGACAAACCAGCCCCGCGAGCTTTCCTCTACCACGCGCACCCGGTCGCCGGCCTTCAGAGGCAGCACATAGTCGGTGCAATCGTTACAGTCGGTATACTCGCTGTCGGAAAAGAGATACTTGGTCAGAATGTCCATCTCATAGCCGGTGCGCACATGGCGGCAGCGACTGAACTCTTCTCCTCGCTGCAGCACCTTGACCCGACTGTCGCCCCAGCGGATGTAATAAGAGTGGATCCCCTCGGCCTGATCCCGGGCGACGGTGCGCACAGGAAAGGGGTCATAAGCAGCAAACTGGAAGCGTTCGCGGTCTCCACAGGGCAGAATCAGGCAGTTGAGCTGCCCGTCATCCTTGAGGACGCAGCCTCCGTCGATGCTGACCAGGCGGCGGCTGCGGTCGATGATGGGGTTGGCGCAGACCTTGTCCGTGCCGTAGAGCATGACCGGATAGTGACCCACGATGAGCCAGCGGTCAAAAGACCAGCCCAAGTCCCGGAATCGGTCCCAACGGTACAGTTCCACGTCCGTATGCTGGCGCAGGGGCTTGTCCGGCCGCATGCCGGCGTGGGCGAAGACGAAGCGCTCCGTCTCAATGGCATGGGGCAGCGACGCCAAAAAAGCCCATTCCTCCGGGTAGCTCTGATGGAGAAGCTGTTTGACGTCGGCAAAGCTCTCCAGCTGGAAGGGGTCGATGCCGGAGTCGTTGCACATGTCCCAAAGCAGGCCACCCTTGCGCCAGAGCATATAGCGCAGCACAAAGTCATCCTCGTTGCTCTGCCGCTTCGGTTCGTAGAGATTGGCCCAGCTGTCGCAGTTGCCGCAGATTACGTGGGTATTGCCCCGCCGGCAAAGCTCCATGAGGATGCGCAGCATCCGCAGGCTTTCCGTGCCCTTCTCCAGAAAATCCCCATCGATGATCAGCTCATCCTCCTGGGAAAAGCCTACGGTGCGCAGCACGCCTTCAAAATAGGGGACGTTGGCGTGAATATCAGAAATGACCAGAACGCGCCTGTCTTCCGGTAGGCACAGGCTCTGGATTCTTGCGGGTCGTTCATGCATGGCCAGGCCCCTCCAGACTTTTTTCCAGAAGCAGCAGGGAGCCGAAGCGGCCATTCTCGCTGCTCAGCAGATGAAAGCCTGCCTTTCGATAGAAGGACAGGGCCATAGCGTTGTCCTCTGCCACGTGCAGCCGCAGAGCCCGCCGGCCCAGAGCGCGGAACAGGAAGATGGCCCGGGCCAGCGCCTGGATACCGTAGCCCTGATTCCGGTATTCGGGGCAGAGGTAGAGCAGGCTGATCCAGCCGTAGCCGGCCCCGGCTCCCCGCCGGGGATCCATGTCCAGCAAGCCCACGGGTCGATCCTCGTGGTACAGGCGCAGCACAGCGTCGGGCGCCTGCGCCAGATGCCGCTTGGCAGCGGCAAAATACACCAGAGGTTCAAAGCCCTCCAGACTGCCGTGGACGCTCTGCCAGGCATCGGCGTAACAGGCTATGTAATAGTCCCGATCTGCCGCCGGGTCCAGCCTCACATCCCGCAGATCACCGGTCTTGCCCCAGGAAAAATCGCCCAGGGGCGACAGGTGCTCCGCGTCTTGGAGATAATCCACCTGAAAAACGCCGTCTTCCCACAGCACGCGGGATATGGCGGTGTTGCGGCTGATGGGCAGGGCCTCCGTGTCCTGCAGAGGCAGGCCGGTGATGCGGGACAGGAGGCAGCGAAGGGTGACCCCGTGGCTGACGATGGCCACCGCCTGATTTGGGTGTGCGAGGAGGATCTCCTCCAGGAAGGAATAGGCCCGGTCGCCAACCTGGTCGTACGTTTCGCCGTCCTCAATGAAATAGCGGTCCTGGTCAAAAAGAAAGGCATGACAAAGCGCAGGCTCGTCGTAACTCACGTTGCCGAAAAACTTCGCTTCCCAGCGGCCCATGTTCATCTCCCGCAGCGCCAGGCTGCAATGCACAGGCACGGCGCGATAGCGGGTGAGAGCGGAGGCGGTGAGGCGCGCCCGATACAGGTCGCTGGTATAGACCGCGTCCAGCTTTACATCCCGCATACGCTCCGCCAGCGCATCGATTTGGCGTTGGCCCATGTCGGTTACATTGCCGTCCCAGTGGCCCTGCATCATGCGATAGACGTTGCCTTCTGCCTGCGCGTGGCGTATGAGATAAATTTCCGTCATAAGTCCGCCTCCGAATCTTGACCGTTTGCCGCGAATACAGTATAATACCAAGAAGAAGAGGGGCCGAGGCCCGGCTCCTGTATCAGCTCAATTATATCCTCATTTGCGCAAACTTACAAGCTTTTCATGGTACGCGGCGGCAGGAGGAATGCAATGATCCGAGCGGCGATACTGGCGTCCGGCGACGGAGCCTTGCTCCAGGCGATTCTGGACTCCATGTATTTTAACGAAATACCGGACTTCGAGCTGGTGGCGGTCATTTGCCCCCAGCGGGATTGCTACGCCATGACCCGCGCCATCAACGCTGGCGTTGCTGCCTATGTGGTAGATCCGGAGCTGTTTCCCACCATGACCAGCCATAGCATGGCGGTGGCCAACAAGCTCAAGGATATGGACATTGATTTGGTGATTCTGGCAGGCTATGATCTGCCTCTGGGCGTGGTGCCCTACCAGTTCCGCAACCGGATCATCGGCACCTATCCGGCCCTGTATCCGGCTTTTGAGGATATGGAAGGGGATTTGTGCCGGGCGGTGCTGGAGCGAGGCGTGAAGATCACCGGGGCGACGGCGTATTTTGCGGATGGCGACGGCCGTGTGGGCGGTGTGATTTTGCAGAAGGCGCTGGAGGTGCACCCGGAGGACGATCCGGAGAGTTTGCGCCGTCGGGTGTTGGAAGAGTGTGAGTGGAAGCTGCTGAGCAAAGCGGTGGTGCTCTACTGCAGCGGCAAGCTGACCATCCATGGCAGCCGAGTACGGATCGCAGAGTAATACATAAAAGACAAGAAAGATCAAGGGACGCTCGATCGAGCGTCCCTTTTGCTTTGCTTGGAGAGAATCAGGCGTCTGCCGACAAAAGCAGCCGGTCATGAAGCAGGGTCAGCGCGGACAACAGCCGCGAATGGGCGACGGCTAAGGAGACGCAGCCTGCCTCCGCCTTGACGGCCTGCGCCGGGATTTCCGCCTCCGCCAGTAGAGAAAGGAGGCGGGGAAGCAGCGCCGGGCCGGCGTCCTTGCCTGCTACGCTTACGGTGCTTGCCTCCCAATCCCGGGTGACGCCGGCAAGGGCCGGCCGCCGTTCCGGAGAGAGCGTAGCGATCCGCGTGCCGGGAGTCGCCCGAAACGAAGAAAGGAGCCAAAGCTCCAGCTGCTGCTCCATGGCCAGGCGCACCGAGTCCGGATGCAGCACCTGGGAACCGGCCCGGGAAAGAGCCAGCATATCCTGAAAGTCGATCTCCGGGAGGAGCCGTGCGCCCGGCACCAGGCGGGGATCGGCCGTATAGATTCCGTCCACATCGGTGTAGATTTCACAGCGCCCGGCGCCCAGTGCCGCCGCCAGGGCTACGGCGCTGGTATCCGAGCCGCCCCGTCCCAGGGTGGTCACGTCCCCTTGCGGGGAGATGCCCTGGAAGCCGGCCACAACAGCGACCTGCCCTGCTGCCAGCGCATCGTGCAGCCGCTCCGGGATCAGAAGCCGGATCCGGGCGGCGCCGTGGTTGTCATCGGTACAGATTCCGGCCTGCCAGCCGGCAAAGGATCGGGCGGGCACGCCCAGACTTTCCAGCATAATGGCCATCAGAGCGGCGGATTGCTGTTCGCCGGTGGCCATCAGCGCGTCCAGCTCTCTTTGGGCTGCCTTTGGCGTGATTTGCAGCGCCATCTGCAGCAGATCGTCGGTGGAATCTCCGGCTGCGGAGACGACCACTACCACACAATGCTCCCGGCGCCGGGCCTCCAAAACAAGGGCGGCGGCCCGGCGAAGTCTTTCCAGATCGGCGAGGGAGCTGCCGCCGAATTTTTGCACGAGTATCATGCTTATCCTCCCAAGGAGGGCGCGGACGTCGTCCGAACCCCGTGCCGCACAAGGGCGGCTATTCCATTGTATCCAAAGGGGGGAGATTCGGTGAATAAAACGGGAGGAAACTGGCAAGAAAACAGGTAGACCATAAAGGGAGGCAAGAGAATGCAGCAGAGTGTCGCAAAGGTTTTGACCGGGCTGCTGTATGCCGGGGCGGCAGTGGGCGCATTCTGGCTGACAGCACGCTTTCTGCTGCCTTGGCTGGCTCCGTTTCTGGTGGCGCTGGCCTTGGCTGCTATGCTGGAGGTGCCGGTACGGCTGATGATCCGCCACGGCTGGAGGAGGGGCGTCGCTTCCGCGCTGCTGAGCCTGCTGCTCTTGGGGCTGCTTTTGTGGGCGATGACGGCGCTGGCAGCCAGAGGCATCAGTGTGATTACGGAGTTTGCCCGAAGGACCCCGGCAATGATGGCTCAGCTGAGCGGCGGATTGGAAAAGCTGGAGGCGCGGCTGCTGGCGACGATCTCCCAATCTCCGGAAGGCGTTTCGGACTATATGCTGACGGCCATAGAATCCATGGGCGAAAGGCTCTATGACTTGCCAGCGGATCTCTCGCAATGGGCGCTGGACAGCCTGGCCAAAGCGGCCCAGGGAAGCGGAGACGTGCTGCTTTTTGCGGTGACGGCGGGGATCGGCACGTACTTTCTTTCTGCCACCTATCCTCAGACCATGGCTTTCCTGCAGGCGCAGCTTCCGGAAGCTGTCCGTCGGCGATTGGCGGGCTTGGGGCAGGATTTGAAAAGCAGCTTCGGCGCGCTCTTCCGGGCGCAGCTGATGCTAATGGGCATGACCTTTTTCGAACTGCTGCTGGCGTTTCTGCTGCTGGGGATTCCACGCGCCCCGGGGCTTGCTGCCGCAATTGCGCTGGTGGACGCGCTGCCGGTGTTCGGCACGGGCACCATCCTGCTGCCCTGGGCACTATACAGCCTGCTGCTGGGAGATCTGGGGCGGGGGATGGGCCTGCTGATCTGCTGGGGGATGGTGAATCTGGTGCGCAGCGGCGCCCAGGCCAAGCTGCTGGGGGATCAGATCGGACTGGATCCGCTGGCCTCCCTGGTGGCCGTGTACGTGGGTTGGCGGGTCTGGGGCGTTTGGGGAATGCTGCTGTTTCCGGTGCTGCTGGTGACGCTGCAGCAGCTCAACGAAAAGGGCGTGATCTGCCTATGGAAAAGCTCGTAGACAGATATAAAAAGGAAGGGAATTTGTCGGATGACAATTCCCTTCCTTTTGCTTATATGGTTTGCAGATTCAGGCGGCCGGAGACAAAAACGCGTCTTTGAAAACCTGGATCACTTCTCCGGCGTACTCGTAGTAAGCGGTGGGATGAAAACGATCCTCCACCGTCTCCATGACACGGGCAGCGTCGCCGCCGGTCATCAGACCAACGCCCACACTCACCGCACCCAATAAAATAAGAATCAGAACGATGGCGGTGACGATTTTCCAAGCTTTCCTCATGCCGACACCTCCTTATAGCACCAACGGGAGCCCAGAGAGACAACACCATGGATCAGGCCGCCGATGAGGCCGCCCACAAAGCGCAAGGCGATCCAAAGGAACAGAATTCCCAGGGCAAACAGGATCAGCGCGGCGCCCAGAACGATCATCATATCCGCAAAAATGGGAAGGCCGCTGAAGGCGCTGATACACAGGGCGATGGCGCCGCCGATGGCGCCCACTCCCAGGGCCAGGAAAAACAGGGTGGGAATCAGCAGGATCACAATCCCCAGCAGGGTGAGTGGAATGGCCAGCAACACAAACAGGAGCAGCAGGGGAACCTTGGCCTGCCGCAC
>CACZSJ010000112.1 GCA_902783825.1 Oscillospiraceae bacterium
ACCTGCAGCTTGATCGCTCTGGCCGTACCGCGTTCAAACACAGCCTGAATATCCAGCGCTTTTCCTGCCTTTTCCATCACCGTTTCGCAGAAGGGCATGAGGCGTAAATTGTTTTTCGTGCAGCCGCTGCCGTGCAGCGATTCGATTGTCTGAACGGGCGAGATGGCCATTTCGCCTTCGGAATCCAGCGTCATGTGGTACATCAGGCTCATCGCGCCTTTGCGCGTCAGATTGGCGTTGGCATCCTTGGTGTTCAAAATAAAGTATATGCCGCCTTCGCCATCCGGCATGGCGCAGGGGGCCTGATAGCTGGAGCAGCCAACGGGGCCAAAGTTAAACCGATGGGTCTTATCCGGCGTGAACCGATGGGTAAGCTGATCATAATCACCGATTGTGGCATAGGCGCCGGTGGCATGGCTGAAGTTGAAAAGCACATACCGATTCCCCAGCGGCCAGAAATACGGGCACGCGCCGTCGTTGCCCAGCGGGATCTGCGGAAAGCCCTGGGGAGACAGCTCGCCCATATATGCCCATTTTTTCAGATCCTGGGAATGGAACAGGTGCTCCACCATTCTGTTTTTATGGCAGCGGCCCCGCTGCTCCATATCGCCGTACAGCGCGCCGGAAAGCGCGTAATACCCCGTTTCTTCCTTCCACAAAAAAGGATCGAATATGGCATAGGGCCTTCCGCCGTTCTCGTTTTGCCCCGGCAGAATGGGGATCACGGGATTGGCGGGGTCCTTTTCCCAATTCAGCAGCAGGTCATCCTTGGAGGTGGCGATCATATTGCCCAGCCAGCGGCCATGATACATGGCGATCACCCGATCTTTTTCCACCCAGGCTGAGCCGCTGAAAACGGCGTATTCCTGATCCGGATAGATTGCCAGCGGCAGATCCTGCCAATGCACCATATCCTCGCTTACCGCGTGGCCCCAATGCTGCCTGGGATCCTCCGGCGGGTATGCCTGATAAAACATATGATACCTTCCACGCCAGCGGCACAGGCCGTTGGGATCATTGATCATGCCGTCCGGCGCGTAAAAGTGGAAGCTGGGATTCCAGGGATGATCCGCTGCCTGTGCCCGCAGCGCCTTGAATTTTTTCAGCTGCTCGCTGCTTTCCAGCTGGCACAGCTGCGCTTCCAGAGCATCCGGATAGGATTCTTTTTTCACGGCACTGGGTCTGAATTCAACATCCGGTTTCATTGGGAATTTCCTCCTCCCGACTGTTTGCCGCTCTTTCTTGCCGCTTTTTTTATGGACGCGGTTAAATCAAAATTAATATAGCAACAATAATCCGTTTTGACAATATGCATGTGCTACAATATTTCTTTGTTGAACTCTCAAAAATATATTGTAATATTTGGTATTGAAATTGACAGATGTCACATGTATAATCGTTCGTGAAAAAAGTTTTTGTTCGGTAATGCTCTTTTTCCAAATGGAGGTGTCCGGCATGAACGCGCAAATTCACAGGAAGCAGTACGGGCGAGGAATAAAATCAATTTTGCGCAGCTGGCAGCTGTATGTGCTGCTGCTGCCGGCGCTGGTCTGGCTGATCGTTTTCTGCTACCGGCCCATGTACGGCCTGATCATTGCCTTTAAGGATTTCCGGATCCGGCAGGGCATTCTGGCCAGCCCCTGGGCGGGATTGAAGCATTTCAAGCAATTTTTCAGCACATATAACGCCAAGAACATCATCCTCAACACCGTCATCCTGAGCGTGGAAAACCTGCTGATCTCCTTTCCCATTCCGGTCATTTTCGCGCTGCTGCTCAACAGCGTGGAGAATGGCAGAATGCGCAAGACCGTTCAGACGATCTCCTACGCGCCTTACTTCGTTTCAACGGTCGTTATCGTTTCGATCATGCAGACCATCCTTGCACCCAGCACCGGTTTTGTCAATCTGTTTCTGCAGCGCATGGGCTCCAGCCCTATCCTGTTCACGTCCATGCCTCAGTACTTCCGTCCGCTGTACATCATATCGGGTATTTGGCAGTCCATGGGCTTCAACGCCATCATCTATCTGTCCGCCCTCACAAGCATATCGCCGGAATACCACGAGGCCGCCAAGATAGACGGGGCGTCCAAGCTGCAGCGCCTGTACCATATTGATTTCAAGCTGATCCTGCCAACGGTCGTCATCATGTTCATCCTGGCCATCGGCAAGCTGATGACCCTGGGGTATGAAAAGGCGTATCTGCTGCAAAGCGGCATGAACCTGGCCACCAGCGAGATCATATCCACCTACGTGTACAAGACCGGCCTAATGAACGCACAGTACAGCTTTTCCACTGCCGTCAGCCTGTTCAATTCGCTGATCAACTTCATTCTGCTGATGATAACCAATATTATCACCAAGAAGATTTCGGACATCAGTCTGTTTTAAGGAGGTGGCGATATATGGCGAAGGAATTGGCACATCACATCAAGCAGGATCGCAGCTCAGCGATTTTCAACGCTTTCGTTATCTGCTTTTTGCTGCTGCTGTGTCTCGTTATCCTCTATCCGCTGTGGTATGTGCTGATCGCGTCTTTCTCCGATCCCATGTATGTCAACAGCGGCCGTTTCCTGCTGTATCCCATTCACGCTTCGCTGGATGGCTATCAAAAGATCATCAGCTATTCTCCTCTGTGGATGGGATATCTGAACACGATCTATTACACCGTGGTGGGAACGGCGGTGGCGCTGGTGCTCACCATTCCCGCCGCCTACGCGCTCTCCCGGGATGATATGCCAGGCAGGCGCGGCATCATGTTTCTGTTTTCCTTTACCATGTTCTTCTCCGGCGGCATCATCCCCATGTTCCTGCTGATCAAGCAGCTCAAGATTTATGATACCGTCTGGGCCGTGGTATTGCCCGTGGGCATCTCGGTATGGAATCTGATCGTCTGCCGTTCCTTTTTCGAGAGCAACATCCCCAAGGAGCTGCTGGAAGCGGCAAGGCTGGACGGAACGAACGACTTTGGGTTCTTCTTCCGCATCGTGCTTCCCCTGAGCCCCACCATCATCACGGTAATGATCCTGTTCTATGCCACCGCTCAGTGGAATTCGTTCATGAATCCCCTGATGTACCTGCAGGATATCAAGAAAATGCCGCTGCAGGTCATCCTGCGCAACCTGGTGCTGGCCGCGCAGATCTCCAACATGGTGGGCGACGCGAACGAAGCCGCCGAGCTTGCCAAAATGGCCGAGCAGCTCAAATACGGCATCATCACGGTTTCCGCCCTGCCGCTGCTGCTGATCTATCCCTTCCTGCAAAACTACTTTGTCAAAGGCGTCAGTGTAGGTGCTGTAAAAGGGTAATGGAATTGCCCTTTCAGAGATATTAAAAGGAGGACCACGACAATGAAAAAGCTCTTTACATCCCTGCTTGCGTTCGTGCTTGCGATGCTGATGGCAAGTTCCGCTTTGGCTGAACTGCCCATCGTCGATCCGGCTGAGGGCATGGAGTTCACCATCGCCGTACAGCGCAACGCCCAGCAGTACTGCGACCAGGACGAGCTCCCCTTCTGGAAGATGATCGAGGAAAACACCGGCATCAAGATCAACTGGATCGAGATCCCCACCACCTCCATCACCGAAAAAGTCAACCTGATGCTGGCCGGCGGCGATGATCTGCCCGACGCATTCATCGACTGCATCAGCAACGATATGCTGGCCACCTATTACAACCAGGACGTGTTCGTCTGCGTGGATGAATACCTGGATACCATCATGCCCAACCTGACCAGCATTTTTGAGCAGCGCCCCCAGTATAAGTCGCTGGCCACCCTGCCCGACGGCCATATGTACGGCTTCCCCTACATCGAGGAAATGTACGGCCTCGTGCTGACCCCTGGCCCCTTCTTCATCAACAAGGCCTGGCTGGATGCCTGCAATCTGGAAGTTCCCACCACCGTGGAGGAATTCAAGAACGCGCTGATCGCCTTCCGCGATGCCGGCGATCTGAACGGGAACGGCATTGCCGATGAAATCCCCTACACGCTGGACTTTGGCAACACCAACAGCTATGACAGCTATGATACCTTCAACTACTTCTGCAACGCCTTCGGCATGCAGAACCACGCCGCCGGCCGCGCCAACGACTATCTGGCCATCGTGGACGGCGAGGTGACCTTCACCGCCGCCAATGAAGCGTATCGCGACACCTGCAACTTCTTCAATGAGCTGTACAAAGAGAACCTGATCGACATCGGCGCCTTCGCTCCTGGCGCGGACCGTGCCATCGCCCCCTACACCGCGATCCTCAGCAGCTCCGATGTGGCCATCTATGGCGCCTTCGGCATTTGGAACATCAACACCTATCTGAAGAACCCCGAAATCACCAATCAGTATGTGCCCCTGCCCCGTCTGACCGGCCCCACCGGACGCAAGACCGGCGAGGTTGTCAACATCAGCGAAATGCAGGTTGCCGCCCGCTTCGTGATCACCACGGAATGCGAGCATCCCGAAGTCCTGGCCAAGCTGGCTGATTACATCTATGACCCCAAGATCTCCGTACAGGCAAACAACGGCATGGCCGGCTATGTGATGATGTATGATGAAGACGGCTGCCTGCGCGAGAACTTTGACGAAAACGGCAACATCATCTATCCCGAAGGCTCCGGCTGGAAGAGCACCAACGACGCCCGCTACAACACCCGCGGCACCAAGATGGCGTCCGCCGTGCTGAACGAATACTATGATGTGCTGGTCTCCTACGACTTTGGCGCCAAGCCCATCCTGGCCGGTCAGCGTGAAAACGGCAAGGACGAAGTGCTCAGCGAGCTGAGCAACTTCCCCGCGGTTCTGCTGTCCAGCGAGGAAAGCACCATCGTGAGCCAGCTGCAGGGCAACATCAAGAACATCGTGGAATCCTACCGCATCGATTCCATCATGAACGGAACGGCCAACGCCAACTGGGAAAGCTATCTCTCTCAGCTGAAGAACGCCGGCCTGGATCAGATGCTGGATGTGTACCGTCAGGCCTACGCCCGCTATCTGTCCAACCAGTAATTCGTCATATTCCATAACAACGGCTGCCGGGATTCCGGCAGCCGTTCTTTTTATTCCAGAGGATTGATGCTTGCGATTCTTGTGAAGAAGGAACGCACCAGCTCAGAAAAGCAAACCGCATAATCAGCCAGGTACCGCTCCTTGTGATGGCACAGATAAAAGGAGGATTTCAACGTTTTTCCTTTGTATTCATAAGGGAAAATCAGCAGATCTTCCGGAAGCCTTTTTTTATAACGCACCAAAACCGAATGCGTGCTGAAGCCCGCCATGGGCTGGGTGCAGAATGCATCCAGCACGATCAGCACGTCCGTGGTCCGCATGTAACACTTGGGCTGGAAGTGAGCGTCTGAAAAGCCTTCCGTGATGCGGTTTCCCACTCTGGTCTGCAGCAGGCAGAAAGGCAGGCTGGAAAAATCCGCCAATTGAAGATGCTCCGAGGATCGCTGGATGATTTTGTCCGCATTCTCCCCATAATACTGCTCCAGCAGCGATTTCCGAACGCATAGATAGGCGATATCTTCAAAAATCCTTTCGGATGCGATCAGCGGATTCTCTTTTAAATCCGAAACCAGTGCAAGATCAATATCCCCGCTGAGCAGGCTCTGTTCCAGGTGAGAGGAATTCATGCTGCTCAGCCGCATCTGCACCTTGGGAAATTTCTCTGTGAACAGCGGCAGAATCTGCGGTATGATCAGGTGCAATTGAAAAAAACTGGCGCCAAAGCTGATCGCGCCGCGTTCCTCATGCTCGATTTCCGCAAGCATATCCTGCAGGTTGGCATAGCCGCGATTGACCATGTTGGCAAACTGCAGCACAACCTCGCCCGAGCTTGTCAGCCGCAGCGTGGGCTTGCGCTCAAACAGCTTTGTCCCCAGCTGCTCTTCCAGCCGGATAATATGATTGCTGAGCGTTTGCTGTGAAATGTAGAGCCTGGACGCAGTATGTGTCATGTTCAGATCCTTCGCCAGCTCGGAAAAATAATATAGACTGGTCGTTTCCATGCATTTCCTCCGCATCCATATGTTTGCCTTTATTCTAATTGCGGATGATTCGCTTGTCAAGATTGCCGCCCAAGCTGTGATTGCGCGTCCATCTAAGAGCCATTAGATGGCCCAAGCAGAAGGCATTGATGAAAAGCTGAAAGCAAAGGATCAAATGGCCTGGGGCGGCCGGATGAGCAGCCTCCGGCCGCGTGCGCAAGAAATCATCCTGGAAAAAGTTTTTTTACACCTGATAACTGATGATGCGCCATCCCCTGTGGATCGAAAGATCTCCAAACGATGGCGCTTTCATATGCCGCCCAATCCTAAAAACTAACCGCCAGTTGACATTTCGCCTAAAATACAAACAATCTGTTTGTGGTATGCCTGCTAAAAATGCGTTATCATAAAATAGATAAAAACCCAAAATGACGATGATGTACTGTCTCAATTTGCACAAATGCGATAAACATGGTATACTATTCTATAAAAATACTCTTCATTGCATTTGGGGAGATTTACTTAAAAGACTGAATCAAATGTGCGCACGGTTGAGCAGTAAATACAAAGTATCAAATTTACGCGAAGAGTTTAAAAGGCGAATAATGTTAAATAAAGTTAATAGGCAACAGATATACGAGGTGCATCGCGATGTTTGCAGCGCATGTTAGAAAAAATGGAGATATC
>CACZSJ010000113.1 GCA_902783825.1 Oscillospiraceae bacterium
CCGCCGCTTCCCGGCGGTTGCGGCCCCGACCGATCACTTGTCCCTCCGGCCCGACTACCACGCAGCCCACCGGCACTTCGCCGTCGGCCGCGGCCTCCCGGGCCAGATCCAGAGCCAGACGCATATAGGGCGTACGATCCATAGGCAAATCCTCTCGCGTAAGGGCGGCGCCGGAGCGCCGCCCTTGAAAAATCGGGATGACTGTCCGTCTCCGCGGCTCACACCAGCGCGGCGGTGATGATGGACATCAGATAGACCTCTTCCGCGTCGCAGCCGCGGCTGAGATCGTTGATGGGCGCGTTAAGTCCCTGGAGAATGGGGCCGAAGGCCGCGTAGCCGCCCAGACGCTGGGCGATCTTGTAGCCGATGTTTCCGGACTGAATCTCCGGGAAGATGAAGGTGTTGGCATAGCCAGCCACCGGGCTTCCGGGGAACTTGAGCTGACCCACGGTGGGGGAGACGGCGGCGTCAAACTGCATCTCGCCGTCCACGGGCAGCTCGGGAGCGAGCTCACGGACGATGGCGGTGGCATTGCGTACCAGGTCGACGTTGGCGCCCTTGCCGGAGCCCTTGGTGGAGTAGCTGAGCATGGCGACCTTGGGGTCCATGCCGAAGGCCTTGGCGGTGTTCGCGGTCTCCACGGCGACCTCGGCAAGCTGCGCGGCGGCGGACTGGCTCACGTTGCCGTCCTTGTCCAGCTTGTCCTGATAATCGATGTTGATGGCGCAGTCGCCCATGCAAATCATCTCGTCCCCGCGGGTCAGGATGAAGCAGGAGGAGACCAGATTGGCGCCGGGCTTGGTTTTGACCAGCTGCAGAGCGGGACGAACCGTGTCAGCGGTGGAATAGGTGGCGCCGCCCAACAGCGCGTCGGCCACGCCCATCTTCACCAGCATAGTGCCGAAGTAGTTGCCCTGGCTGAGAGACTTGCGGGCGTCCTCGGGGCTGATCTTGCCCTTGCGCAGGGCGATCATTTCCTCCACCATGGCGTCCATGCCCGGGTAGGTGGCGGGATCCAGGATTTCCAGGCCCTCAATGTCGAAGCCGCCCTTGGCGGCCGCGGCCTTGACTTCCTCCACGTTGCCTACCAGAACGGGGGTCAGGAAGCCCTCCTTCTTCAGGCGGGCGGCGGCGGACAGGATCCGGGCATCGGGTCCTTCGGTATAGACGATCTTGCGGGGATTGGCTTTGAGAATTTCAACCAGATTTTCAAACATGTGAAAAACCTCCCAAGTATTTTACAAAGAGAACAGATATACTGTACCATTCCCGGGTCAATTTTTCAAGAAGATTCGGAGATTTTCTGTTTACAAAGAGGACAGTTCCCGGTATAATACAAACTGTTATCAAAGAGGAGCGTGACATGCGATGGAACGAAAGTTTCCTGAGACCCTCTCCGCCCTGCGGCGCGCCAGGGGGATCAGCCAGCGGCAGGCGGCGGGAGACCTGGGCATCAGCCAGGCCCTGCTGAGCCATTATGAGACCGGAGCCCGGGAGCCGGGCCTGCATTTCGTCTGCCGGGCCTGTGACTATTATGGGGTGACGGCGGACTACTTGCTCTGTCGCTCGGACCATCCGGGAGACATGAGCATTCGGGAAGCCCGGGAGTATCTGGCGCGGCTGCGCGGGCTGCTGGATCGGGCGGAAAGCAGATTGGACGAGATTGGCGGTGAGCCCACATGATCGATCAGAAATACATCCGCAACTTTTCCATCATCGCCCACATCGACCACGGCAAATCCACCCTCTCCGACCGGCTGATTGAAAAGTGCGGCGCGGTGGAGCAGCGGATCATGGAGGATCAGATCCTGGACAATATGGATCTGGAGAAGGAGCGGGGCATCACCATCAAGGCCCGGGCCGTGGGATTGGACTATCAGGCTGCCGACGGGGAGAAGTATACCCTGAACCTGATCGACACCCCGGGGCATGTGGACTTCAATTACGAGGTCAGCCGCTCCCTGGCCGCCTGCGAGGGCGCGGTGCTGGTGGTGGACGCCAGCCAGGGCGTGGAGGCCCAGACCTTGTCCAATACCTACCTGGCACTGGACAGCGATCTGGAAATTCTGCCGGTGATCAACAAGATTGACCTGCCGGCGGCGGAGCCTCAGCGGGTGAAGGACGAGATCGAGGAGATCATCGGCATTCCTGCCCAGGATGCGCCGGAAATCAGCGCCAAGGCCGGACAGAACATCGATGCGGTGCTGGAGGACATCGTGGCCCATGTCCCCGCCCCTTCGGGAGACCCGGAGGCGCCGCTGAAGGCCCTGATTTTCGACAGCCAGTACGACAACTACCGGGGCGTTATCGTCTTTCTGCGGATGATGGACGGACGGATCCGCAAGGATACGGAGATTCTGCTCATGTCCACCGGCGCCCGGTACAAGGTGCTGGAGGTGGGTCATCTGCGGCCTGTGGGTCTGGATCCCTGTCAGGAGCTGGCCGCCGGAGACGTGGGTTATTTTACCGCCAGCATCAAAAACGTGGCGGACACCCAGGTAGGCGATACCGTCACCGAAGCGGGGCGGCCCACGGCCCAGCCCCTGCCCGGTTACCGGCCGGCCCGGCCCATGGTTTACTGCGGCATCTACACCGAGGACGGCTCCAAATACCCGGATCTGCGGGATGCGCTGGACAAGCTCAAGCTCAATGACGCGTCCCTCAGCTACGAGCCGGAAAGCTCTGTGGCTTTGGGCTTTGGTTTTCGCTGCGGCTTTCTGGGGATGCTGCACATGGAGATCATTCAGGAGCGACTGGAGCGGGAGTTCGATCTGGAGCTGGTGACCACGCTGCCCTCGGTCATCTACAAGGTGGTCAAAACCGACGGCAGCACCGTCATGGTGGACAATCCCCACAACTACCCGGACCCGGTTTCCATCGCCGAGGCGTACGAACCCTATGTGAAGGTGAGCATCATCACCCCAAACGAGTTTGTGGGCAACATCATGCCTCTGTGTCAGGACCGGCGGGGCGAGTATAAGAACATGCAGTATCTGGATACCCGGCTGGTGGAGCTGCATTACGAGATGCCGCTCAATGAAATCATCTACGACTTCTTCGACACCCTCAAGGCCAGGACGAAGGGCTACGCCTCTCTGGACTATGAGCTGTCCGAGTACAAGAGCAGCGACCTGGTGAAGGTGGATATGCTGCTCAATGGCGACCAGGTGGACGCGCTGAGCTTCATCGCCCATCGGGAGAAGGCTTACCCGAGGGCGCGCAAGCTTTGCGAAAAGCTCAAGGAGAACATTCCCCGCCAGCTGTTCGAGGTGCCCGTACAGGCAGCCATCGGCGGCAAGATCATCGCCCGGGAGACGGTGAAGGCCATGCGCAAGGACGTGCTGGCCAAGTGCTACGGCGGCGATATCACACGCAAGAAGAAGCTGCTGGAAAAGCAGAAGGAGGGCAAAAAGAAAATGCGCCAGCTGGGTACAGTGCAGATTCCCACGGAGGCCTTTTTGGCCGTGCTCAAGCTGGATGAATAGCCTTTGTTTTGGACGCGCCGGGGTTTTGAACCCCGGCGCGTTTCCTCAGGAGACAAGAGAGGCACTTTAACAAATCTTAAGCATTTGCCCCCTTGGTTCTTAAGCACGCTTCGGGTACAATGAGGGCGGAGAGGAGAGAGGACATGTACAACATTCTCATCTGCGACGACGAACAGGATATTGTTTCCGCGCTGGAAATCTATCTCAAGGCCGAGGGCTACCGCTGCTTTGCCGCCTATAACGGGCGTGAGGCGCTGGAACTGCTGGAAAACGAGGAGATCCATCTGGTGCTGCTGGATGTTATGATGCCGGAGATGGACGGGCTGAGCGCCATGACGGCCATGCGCCAGAGCAGCAACGTCCCGGTGATCCTGCTGACCGCCAAGGGAGAGGACACGGACAAGATCCTGGGCCTGAACGTGGGGGCGGACGACTATGTGACCAAGCCCTTTAATCCCGTGGAGCTGCTGGCGCGTGTCCGTTCTCAGCTGCGCCGTTATATGCAGCTGGGTGGCGGGACAAAGCGCGAGGAGCTGCTCTGCTGCGGCGGTCTCTGCCTCGACGACAAGCGCAAGGAAGTGACCGTAGACGGCGAGGCCGTCGCCCTCACCCCCACAGAGTATGAAATCCTCAAGCTTTTGCTGCAGCATCCCGGCGAGGTTTTCTCGCCGCGGGAGCTGTATCGCCGGGTCTGGAACGACGAGCCCTACGGGGCGGAGAGCACCGTGGCCGTTCATATCCGGCATCTGCGTGAAAAAATCGAAATCGACCCGGCCCAGCCCCGCTATGTCAAGGCGGTCTGGGGCCAGGGCTACAAGCTGGAGAGGGGGAAATGACGTGAAGAAACTGCGGGGCAATTTGGCGGTTAAAATCAGCGCCGTGATCCTGCTGTGCGTGATGGCGCTGCTGTTTGCCGCTTCGGCTGCGACGGCCGTGATGCTGGGCGAGCTGGGCGCCTATTCCGGCGGCTATGAGAGCGGCCGGAAGAATATGCTGCAAAAGCGCTGCCAGCAGCGGACATATGAGGCCGCCGATCGGGTTCTGGCGGGCGGCGAGAAGCCGGAGAGCGTATTCGCCCAGGAAAACTTCCGCTTTGCGATTTACGACGATCAGGGACAGTTGCTCTACAGCAACTGGGACGGCGCCGCGGCACTGGCGCAGGCCGGCGTGCAGTACGCGCTGACTGAGGGCGAGCCATGGAGGGAGCACGCGGCGCGGCTGCAGGAGGAGTCTCTCCCCACGGTGACGCCAACGCCGCGGCCTACGGCCCAAGCCCAGGCGGATCCTGTGGCGACGCCCGTGCCCACTGCGCATATTCTGGAGGCTTCGGATAGCTATGTGATCTACGAGCAGGGCGGTGAGCTCCATGTCCGACCGCAGGAGGAGATGCCCTTCGACTGGCAGCTGCGTACCTACCGGGTAGATGGCTATATTCCCGAAGCCCTGGAGGCAGAGGATGAGATTGCCCATGCCGTGCGGATCTACGACGGGGCGTATCGCCTGCGCTACACAGCCCTTGTCGCTGCGGCGCTGAGCTTTCTCCTGGGCGTGCTGCTGTTTGTTTTTCTTTGCGCCGCCGCCGGGCATCGGGACGCAGGCGAGCGCATCACGCCAAGCTTCGTGGACAAGATCCCCTTCGATCTTTTTACGCTGTTGATGCTCGGCGCGCTGGCGCTGCCGCTGTCGGGACTGGACACGAGATTCAATATCTACAACGACATAGCTGGGATCCTGCTGTGCAGTCTCCTATTCCTCTGCGCGGGGCTGCTGTTTTTGCTCTGGTGTCTGAGCCTGGCTGTTCGAGCAAAGCTGGGCGTCGTATGGAAGGGCTGCCTGTGCTATCGGCTCTTGCGCTGGCTGGGCGGCGGCCTGCGGGGACTGGGCCGCGGCCTCGCTGCACTGGTGAGGAGCTTACCGCTGCTGCGCCGCTGGCTGCTGATTCTGGCGCTGTGCTGGTTGGCTTGGCTGGGGCTGATGGCGATGATCGGGATCGACGGGGAAATCTTTTTCCTGTGGTTTGTTGAGCATCTGATTCTCACGGCTCTGGCACTGTATCTGCTTCTCGGCTTTCGTCGGCTGCGGCTGGGCGCCAAAGCCATTGCCGGGGGAGATGAGGGCTACATCGTGGACAGCCGGCATCTGGTATGGGAACTCAAAGAGCATGCAGAGGATCTCAACCACATCCGCGACGGTCTCAGCGCCGCTGTGGCGGAGCGGGTCAAATCTGAGCGGTTTCGCACGGAGCTGATCACCAATGTTTCCCACGACATCAGGACGCCGCTGACCTCCATCATCAACTATGTGGATCTGCTGGAAAAGGAGGCGCCGGAGAATGAGCGGCAACGGGAGTATGTGGCGGTGCTCTCCCGGCAGTCGGCCAGGCTGAAAAAGCTCATCGACGACTTGATGGAGGCTTCCAAGGCGGCCACCGGAAATCTGCCCGTGGACAAGCAGCCCTGCCAGCTGGGCGTGCTGCTGGATCAGACCGCCGGCGAGTATGGGGAGCGGCTGGCAGCCGCCGGGCTGGAGCTGGTGCTGAGCAAGCCGGACAAGCCGATGATTATTCTGGCCGACGGGCGGCACATGTGGAGAATCTTCGATAACCTGATGCTGAACATCCTCAAATACGCCCAGCCAGGTACCCGGGTGTATCTGGATCTGCAGGAGCGGCAGAACCGGGCGGCCGTGAGCTTTCGCAACATTTCCCGCAGCCAGCTGAATATCAGCGGGGAGGAGCTGATGGAGCGCTTCGTCCGGGGGGATGGCGCCCGCAATACCGAAGGCAGCGGCCTGGGGCTCTCCATCGCCCGGAGCCTGACCCAGCTTCAGGGCGGCGAAATGGAGCTGACCGTGGACGGGGATCTATTCAAGGTGACGCTGCTGTTTGAGCGGCAATAGCGCTGCCTGTTTGACGCGAAAAGAAACAACAAAGGCCAGACCGATCATGTCGGTCTGGCCTTTCCTATGAGCCTATGCAGAGCCGCTTACTTGAACAAAACCAGAGCAATCAGCTCCAGATCTTCCTGGCACTCGTTTTTGATGCTGTGGCCTTGTCCGGAGTCGGTGAAGGTCACGTCGCCGGGATATACGGTCACCATCGTGCCGTCGTCATTGTAGCTGCCGACGCCCTTGAGGACGTAATAGGCTTCGCCCTCGTTCTGATGAACGTGCCAGCCGATCTCACAGCCGGTCTTGAGCACCACATGGGAGAAAACGCGGCCTTTGCCGTACAATTCATCCTGGCCGTTGAGGATCTTGTGGAAAATGGCCTCGCCATCTCCGTCGAACATTTTTTTAACTTCTACAGTTTTTTCGTTGCTGCGTCTGATCATGGTCTTTCCTCCTTTTTCGTTTGCTACATCCCCAGGTCTTCATCGATGAGGATTACTTCGGTCTCCATGTCCATCATGGGCATCCAGGTGACCAGCAGAGCCCGGCAGATCCGCTCCGGGTGGCGGCAATCGTGACATTTGCCGTCCAGCTTGCAGGGGGGATTGTTGGGAAAACGCTTGCAGTTTTCCACCGCGGCGGTGTTGCGTGCGCGGTAAAGCGCCGACTCAAAATCGGGGCAGATCTTGTTGCGGCCCACCACATAGTAGACCTTCTTGCTGCCAAATACGGAGCCGGCCAGCCGGTTGCCCCGGCCGTCGATGTTCAGCAGCTCGCCGCCTTCGGTCATGGCATTGGCGCTGGTGATGTACACGGCGGCGTGGTTGGCCTTGTCCAATGTCTCCGCGCCGGGGGTTTTCCAGTGCCAGTATACGGTGTTGCGCTGGCTGAGGCTTTCGTAAAGCCCAAGCTGCTGGGCGGTCTGGCAGCCGCCGATGCC
>CACZSJ010000114.1 GCA_902783825.1 Oscillospiraceae bacterium
GCAGAGCATCCATTTGTTGCGCATCCACAGCAGCTTTTCCTCTCCCGGCGCCGTGCTGTCCACCGCGTCCAGCGGCTCGTTTGTGCCCCGCTCCAGGACCACCAGGCAGCGGAAGCCCTCCTGGCTGATCCGGCATGGCGCAAAATGCAGCACCAGGGGGAAAATCTCCACCAGCGTGTCCGGCGGCAGATAAAAGCCCTGCACCTGGGCGCTGTCCAGTCTATCCTCATGCAGCTGCTGCGGCAGGGCCAGCAGCAGCACCAGACCCGTGCTGCTGTAATTGACCTCACTGCAGCGGTGGTATTCCAGCGCATTGAGCTGGTGCCCGCGGCCGTTGCAGAAACCCGCCTGGATGGGCATTTCCCCGAAGGCGCGCCGACGCAGCGCCGCCATAAGCGGCACGGCCTCCAGCTCCGGCACGGAGGCCCGGTAACTGTTCCCCTCCTCGGGGATAGGCGTGGCCGCCAGGACTTGGGCCAGCTCTCGCGTGTCGCCGTCCAGCAGCCGCCCGTAGGCTTGGAAAGCCGTCTCCCACACGCCGTGGAGGCGCAGGCCCGGGTTCTTCTCCCGGAGGCTGTTCAACACCGTCTCTCTCATGCGATCCCTCCGTTGTCGATAAAGTCCTGCACCGCCAGCAGGCAGGCGGCCTTGTCCTCGAGCTGCTGGTTGTAGCAGCTTTTTTCGATGTGCACGCTGTGTCGGCTGTCCACGCCCTCGTGCAGCTCGCTGCTCAGCCGGGCCAGGTAATAGGCGTCTTCAAAGAGGCTGCCGTAAAGCACAATCTTTCCCGGGTCGACCAGGTAGATCAGGGCCTTGATGGCCGAAGCCAGCTCCTGCACCGCCCGGTCCACAATGGCCGCGGCGCCCTCGTCGCCACGACTGGCGGCGCTGAATACATCAAAAACGCTCAGCGTCTCTGCGCCCCGCTCCCCCGCCATGCGCCAGAGCAGCGGCGTCCTCTCCTCAGACAGCGCCTCCATCGCGTCCTCCCGAATCGAGCCGGGGGAGGCAACGGTCTCCAGACAGCCGCTCTTGCCGCAGCGGCAGGGCTTTCCGCCCCGGTGCACCACCGGGATATGGCCGATCTCCGCGCATTGGGCGGTCACGCCGTGCCAGATTCTTCCGTTGATGGAAAGCGCGGCGCCGATGCCATAGCCGCAGCGCAGGAAAAACTGGGAGCCGGTGGTCTCATCTCGGGAGAGAAACATCTGCGCAGCCAAAAGCGAGCGGACGTTGTTTTCCATCACACAGCGCAGGCCCGTCAGCTCCTCAAACAGCGCGCAGAGCGGATAGTCCGTCTCCGCCAGCGTACCGAAAGAATCGCGTACGATGTGCCCGTCAGCCGAGGTAATGCCGCGCACGGCGATGCCCAGACCCACGATCCGCTCCCGCTCAAGCCCATGCTCCCGCGTCAGCTCCAGCAGACGCGCAGAGAGGCGGCGGGCCGTCTCCTCGGCAGGCGCCTCTGCCGGAAGCGGGAGCTCCTCGGCAAAGACCACGCTGCCGTCGAGCCAGGTGGCCGAGAGAATCGCCTTGCGCAAATCGATCAGCACGCCCAGGCCGCAGGCATTCTGGGCGTTGATATCCACCAGCGTCTCTCGCCGGCCGGCGCTGCCGCTGGGAAGCATCTCTCCCTCGGACAGCAGACCGTCGCTGATCATTTCGCCCACGATCTTGGTAATGGCCGCCGGGGTCAGATTCATGCTTTCGGCCAGGCGCTTGCGGGACATGGCCCCTTTTTCATGCAGCGCATGGAGGGCAGCGCTCCGGTTGGTGCGCTTAACACTCATCAGATTGTCGCCCTTGTAAGACATACTTGCTCCTTTTCCCTCAGCGCTCCTGCGCCGGCGTCTCCTCGCGGTTGATCCTGCTGCGCAGGAGAATCACCGCAGCGCCGGCCAATACCACCAGAACGCCCAGCAGCTTCCCGGCGGTCAGCGTCTCGTTGAGGAAGAAAACCCCGATAAAACAACTGAGCACCGGCATCAGCAGCAGGTACAGCTTGACCAGCCATACCTCAAAGTGCTTGAGATTTCGATAATAGAAGAAATAGATACCCGTCTGGGCAAGGCCGCCCAGAAGCACCAGCGGCCAGAAGCCGCGCATCATGCCCTGCGGCAGATGCAGCTCCCCTCCGGCGGCGGCAGTGGCGGCAAAGAGCAGCAGCACCACGGCGTTGTTGTAATAGGAAATGGTGTCCGCGTCCTTGTGATGCTTCTCCTGGGCGTGCTTGATGATGAAGGCGTTGGCGGTAACACAGGCGGCCGAAAGCAGGAAATACAGATCCGTCAGGTGCAGCGTCATGCCACCAAAATCGATCCCCAGCACCAGCAGCACGCCCGCCAGCATAATCAGCGTACCCAGCCAGTCGGACAGGTACAGGCGCTTACGATAAATCAGGATCGTGGCCAGGTTCACCATCAGCACATCGGTTTTCAGCAGAGCCGTGCCCGTGCTCAGAGAGCCTCCGGCATAGCCGAGGTTGGCAAAGAGATCCAGCAGGAAGCCAAACACGCCGATCAGCAGCAGGATGTACAGCGTCCTGCCCTGACGCAGAAGCCCTCGGAAGCTCCCACCGGCCAGCAGCTGGAGCGTCAGAAACACCAAAGCCGCCGAGCGCAGTAAAAAACCCGCCAGCCTTGCCGATCCGGTGGCGTCCACCACGATCTTGCTGACAGCGTAGTAGATGGACCAGGATACCACCATCCCGATGACCATCAGGGTATATTTCATGCCTTCCTTCATGTGCCTTTTTCCTCTGTCTGCTTTCTCAATGATACAGGATTCCTGCCCCGGGAGGGCAGGAATCGTTTTTCCTTAGGCAAGCTGCGCGAACATGGCCCGCAGCGCCGCGGCGTCCATGGGCACGGGATTGTTGGCCATCAAGCCGTGCGCGGCGCAGTCCCGGGCCAGCTTGTCCAGGTCCACCTCGCCAAGCTCGCTCAGGCGGCGGCGCAGGCCGGCCAGCTCTTTGAGCGCGCCGATGCGCTGCGCCAGCTCCTCCGTGCCGGACAGTCCGGCCCGGCGGCACAGCAGCTCCAGCCGCTCATCGGCGTTGATGCGCACAAAGCTGTCCAGGGTAAAGGCGCAGGCCTCGCCATGGGGCAGATGGTAGTCCTCCGACAGCGGGTAGCTGCAGGCATGGCAGCCGGCGGTCTTGGGCAGGGCAAAGCTCATGCCGCCCAGCAGCGCCGCGTAGGCCATATTGGCGCGGGCCTGGAGATTGTCGCCATCGGTATAGGCCGTCTCCAGATTCTCCATCACCAGCCGCACAGCCTCCACGGCCATCAGGTCGGAGATGGGCTGGTGGTTCTTGCTCCAATAGCCCTCCAGGGCGTGGGCCAGGGCGTCCAGGCCCGTGTTCATCGTGGTGCGCGGCGGCACAGAGCGGCTCAGCTCCGGGTCGACAATGGCCACACTGGGCATGAAGGCCGGGTCATTGATGGTGCGCTTCTCCGCGACATGGCTGATGACGGAGACCTGGGTGACCTCGCTGCCGGTGCCGGCGGTGGTGGGCACGGCGATGATGCTCAGCCGCTTTGCGGGGAAGGGCCGCTCGCCGCGGTAATAGGCGATGGGCTCCCCATCCTCCAGGGCGATGGCCGCGGCAAACTTGGCCGTGTCGATGGCGCTGCCGCCGCCCACGCCGATGACCGCGTCAGCCTGCAGGGTCCTGCACAGGCGGGTGGTCTCTTCCACGCCGGACAGCTGGGGGTTCTGCTCCACTTCAGAGAAGATCGCCACGATGCGTCCGTCCTGCTGCTGCATCTGCTGTGCCGTGGGGGCGAAGTGCCGCCCGCAGACCAGCACGCAGCGCCGCAGACCCAGCTCGTCCAGGATCTCCCCCAGACGGGCAAACTTCCCCGCGCCGAAGTAGATTTTCACCGGCTGCCGATACGCAAACTCAAGCGCCATAGATGCTCTCCTCGATCTCGTTGACCTTCACGGCGAATTTGTGCATGTTCTCCGCGCGCCAGTCCTCCAGATCCTGGCACCAGGCGGTAGACAGGAAGGTCTTGACCATCTCCACGGCCATCTCCGGGCCGACGATCCAGCCGCCCATGCACAGGATATTGGCGTTGTTGATGGCGCGGGCCATCTTGGCCGAATACACGCCCTCGCAGGCCACGGCGTACACGCCCTTGTACTTATTGGCCACCACGGACATGCCCGCGCCGGTGCCGCAGATCAGCACGGCCTTGTCATAGCTGCCCTTCTGCACCAGGGGCGCCACCTGGCTTGCCACCTGGTAGTAGGGCTGCACATGCTCCAGATCGATGGTGCCCAGATCGTCAAAGGCCAGGCCGGCCTCCGTCAGATAGGCCTTGATGGCTTCCTTCGCGGGAAAGCCGGACTTGTCGCTTCCAATGGCAATTTTCATTTTACCTACCTCCGTATTCAAGCCTTCGGCTCACTTCAGGCTCAGCGCCTTCTTCGCGCCGGCAACGATGTTCTCCACCGTCAGGCCCATGGCCTGGCGCAGGTAGGGCAGCTTGCCCACCTCGCCAAAGCGGTCCTCCACGCCCACGGCGCACACAGGGATCCGCTCGGCGGCCAGCGCCTCCAGCACGGCGGAATGCAAACCGCCGACGATGTTGTGATTCTCCACGGTCAGCACCGCGCCGGTCTTGCGCGCCGAGGCGAGAACCGTCTCCCGGTCGATGGGCTTGATGGTGTGGATGTTGATCAGCTCCGCGTCCACGCCCTCGGCAGCCAGCCTTTCGGCGGCCTCCACCGCGTCCGCGGTCAACAGGCCGCTGACAAAGATGCTCAGATCCTTGCCCTGTCTGATGGCGTCGGCCTTGAAGAGATCAAACTTGTAGTCCGGGCCGAAAACCGTCGGCAGCTCCTTGCGGAACAGCCGCACATACACCGGGCCCTCGTAAGCGTCCAGCACGGGCATGGCCGCGCGCAGCTGCACATCGTCCACCGGCTCAAAGATTACCATGCCGGGGATGGAGCGAAGCACGCCGATGTCCTCCAAGCTCATGTGCGTGCCGCCGTTGAGCTCGGCGGCGATGCCGGGGTCGGTGCCCACGATCTTCACGTTCTGCTTGGCATAGGCCACAGAGATGGCGATCTGGTCGCAGATGCGGCGGGTGGCGAAGGGGGTGAAGGTCTCGATCCAGGGCTTGAAGCCATAGCTGGACAGCCCCGCGGCGATGGAGGCCATGTTCTGCTCGGCCACGCCGCAGTCAAACATCTGCTTGGGGAACTTCTCGTACAGGCCCAGGGTGCCGCTGGCCTTGGCAAGGTCCGCGTCCAGCACCAGCACGCGCTTGTCCTTCTCCATCAGCTCCGCAAGGCATGCGGCATAAACAGCTCTCATTTCCATGGCTTAGTCCTCCCCTCTGATCTCGCGAACAGCGGCCGCGGCCTGCTCCTCGCTGATGTTGGTGTTGTGGTTGCCGGAGCCCAGATCCACGATCCACTGGACGCCGCAGCCCTTCAGGGTGTTGAGGATGATCATGGTGGGCATGCCGCTGTCGCGGCCAAGCTTGGCGTGCTCTACAGCCTGCTCCACCTGCTCGATATCGTTGCCGTCCTCAACATCGATCACGTTCCAGCCAAAGGCGGCCCATTTCTCCGCCAGGGGCGCAATGTCGTTGACTTCGGCCACAGTGCCGTCGATCTGCTGCTTGTTATAATCGGTAAAGGCAATGAGATTGTCCAGCTTCTTGGCCGCGGCGAACATGGCCGCCTCCCAGATCTGGCCCTCCTGGCTCTCCCCGTCGCCGATCATGGCGTAGACGGTCGCTCCGTCGTCGGCAAGCTTGGCGCCCAGAGCCACGCCCACCGCACAGCTGAAGCCCTGACCCAGGGAACCGGTGGTCATGTCCACGCCCGGGGTGCGGTTCATGTCGCAGTGAGAGGGCAGATTCGTGCCGCCCTGGTTGAGCGTGAGCAGCTCCTTCTTGTCAAAGTAGCCGCGGTTGGCCAAGGTCGCGTACACGGCGGGACCGGCGTGGCCCTTGGAGCAGACAAAACGGTCCCTCCCGGGCATCTGCGGCCGCTTGGGGTCGATGTTCATCTCCTTGAAATACAGGACCGCCAGCGCTTCTACAACGGACAGGCAGCCACCGATGTGGCCCACGCCCAAATGCCCGATGCTGGTCATGATATCACAGCGGATATCCTTGCAGATTTCTCTCAGATCGTAGTTCAATGAACTGTCCTCCTTGATGGTTCATTTTGCGCAGCTTCGCCGCGCATGGCTGGGAATTGCCTTGTTTGATTAAAGCTTCTAAGCAATTCTCAGTGTAATCCCCCTTCGCCCTTTTGTCAATATGACTTTTCGTTTTTTTCGATCCTTCATCATTTTTCCGAAAAAGCAAAAATAAACTTGACACTTCCCCTCCGATGGACTATTCTAATTCACAGTGTTAAGTAATCGATGGAGGTACCGTTATGGCATTCTGTTCTGTCTATGTACCGGTGGGTGTGCCCACCTATCACCTGGAGACTGCCCAGGATCAATTTGCCCGCTCCTGCGCCATGCTGCGCGCGGTGGACGCGGACTTTGTCTGCCCGGACGAAATGCTGCTGACCCTGGACAAGCTGCGCGATTATCTGGCCGGGAAAAGCCCGGACCTGATCGTGTTTCAGAATCTGACGTTTGCCAACGCCGCCTATATGGCGGAGGTGCTGCGTCGTTATGACTGCCCGGTTGTGCTGTGGACCCTGCGGGAGCCGGTCATTGACGGCGGGCGTCTTCGTCTCAATTCCCTCACCGGCGCCTATTCCGCGGCCAACACCCTCTCCGCCTTTGACGGCCGGGCCTTCAGCTGGTGCTTCGGCGCCCCGGAGGAGGACTCCGTTGTGGCCGCCGTCCGCGCCGCCGTACAGGCCGCGCGCGTCAAAAAAGGCATGCAGGGTCTGACCATGGCCGCCATCGGCCACACGCCCCAGGGCTTCGGCTTCGGTCGGGCGCTGGACGCGGAGCTGATGAATCGCTTCGGCGTGGAGCTGGAGTCCATCGAGGCCCGGGAGCTGATCGACATGGCCAAGACCTACAGCGACGCGGACTGCGCCGCCTATCTGGCCGAAACCGAAGCCTGCACCTGCGGCCTGGACAAAACGCCGGAAAAGAACCGGCTGGATCACGCCCGGCTGCTCAAGGCCTATTCCGATTACGTGAGCGAGCATCACATCGGGGCCCTTGCCTCCCGCTGCTGGCCGGATTTCTTTACCTCCTTCGGCACCCCGGTCTGCACGGTGCTGAGCATGCTCAACGACAAGGGCGTGGCCGCTGCCTGCGAGGCGGATATCTACGGGGCGCTGTCCATGTGGATCGGCATGCAGCTGAGCGGCGAGCCAGTCTTCTTCGGCGACCCGGTGGCCATGGACGAGAGCGAGAGCAGCATCACCTACTGGCACTGCGGCGCCGCCGCCTGCAGCCTGGCCCGCAAGGACACGGGTGCTGCCGTCGGCGTACACCCCAACCGCAA
>CACZSJ010000115.1 GCA_902783825.1 Oscillospiraceae bacterium
ATTGTCGTTTGCCATAGAGATGATTCAATTGTTCTTTCCTGGAAGTGTAACCGATATCGATGATCTGATCCTCAATACTGCTGGCGTAGCGATCGGATATGGTATCTATAAGCTTGTACACAGTTGCAGGAGAAAGGCATAAAACCCAGGTTATTCCCTTTGCATCCCCTTCAACTGACGGTAGTAAACCACCCCGGTTTTTACTACCATTTGACTACCATTGACGGCATTGACTTGCCGCATTTTGCCGTATTTCGGCATAAGTCTGACATTGTGACTCCATATAAAACTGCAACACGAAGCTGCCCGGTGGAAAGGATAGTTTGCCTTGATCTATGAAAAGAGCTGCGGCGCGGTGATTTATGCCCTGACTGACAGCACGCGCTTATACCTCGTCGAGCATATGCAGAAGGGCCACTGCTCCATCTGCAAGGGGCATGTAGAGGGGGACGAGACCGAGCACCAGACTGCCTCGCGGGAGATTCTGGAGGAGACCGGTCTGACCGTGACGTTTGTGGACGGCTTCCGGGAGACCATCTCATACAGCCCTTATGAGGGCTGTATGAAAACAGTGGTTTTCTTTCTGGCCCGCGCCGACAGTACCGATGTGACCGCACAGGAGGAAGAGGTCAGACAGATTTTCTGGCTCCCCTTCAAAGAGGCAATGAAAGCCCTGACTTTTGAATCCGACCGGGAAACACTGCAAAAAGCGGAGACGTTTTTGGGAGGTTCAAACCAATGAAGAAGATCTTGTTTGTTTGCCACGGCAATATTTGCCGCAGTCCCATGGCGGAGTTTGTGTTTCAGCACATGCTGCGCCAGGCCGGACTTGCGCATGATTTCGAGGTAGCCTCGGCAGCAACCAGCGCTGAGGAGATCGGCAACCCCGTCTATCCCCCTGTTCGCAGGCTGCTTTTGGAGCATGGAATTGACAGCTCCGGCAAGACCGCCCGGCAGCTGCGACGGCGGGATTACGCGGCTTATGATCTGCTCATCGGGATGGATGAAGAAAACCTCTGGAGCATGCGCCGGCGCTTCGGCGGCGACCCGGAAGGAAAAATGTACACCCTGCTGGCCTTTGCCGGGCGGCCTCAGGAGGCCATCCCCGACCCCTGGTACACCCGGGATTTTGAGAGCACCTGGGAGGACGTGTACGCGGCCTGTCTGGGACTGCTGGAAAACCTGACCGGAACGGTCCTTCTGGACTTTTCCCGCTGCGCGGATCTGCCGGATCTGTACCAGGAGATGCGGTATAAAATGGACTGGGCGCCCTGGTATGGAGAAAACCTGGACGCGCTGTACGATATCCTCACCGGACTGCCGCACAAAGGCAGCCGCTTCGCCTTCCTCCTGCCGGCCGAGGACGCGCCGGCGGAGGTGCGACTGTACGCCCAGCGGATTCTGGCGGTATTCCGGGAAGCGGACGTGGAATGCTTCTGCGCCAACGAAAGCTGAGAGGGGAAGCGGACATGAGGGAAAAACAGATCGTTCTGGCCGGCGGCTGCTTCTGGGGCATGGAAAAGCTATACAGCGGCCTGCCCGGCGTGCTGGAAGCCACTGTGGGCTACGCCAACGGCGACACGGAGGCCAACGCCCGGTATGAGACAGTCTGTACCGGTCTCACCGGTTTCCGGGAAGCCCTGCTGCTGCGCTACGACCCGGAACGGATTTCCCTGCGCCGTCTGCTCTTTTTGTTCTTCGCCGTGATCGATCCGAGCCAGTTTCATCGCCAAGGCATGGACATCGGCGCTCAATACCAGACCGGCGTCTACTGGTCAGATCCGGAGACGGAGGCCATTGTGAACGAAGTGGCTGCCATGGAGGCGGTGGCGCGGCGGGAATTCTACGTGGAGCGCGAGCCCCTGCGCTGTTTCTATCCGGCGGAAGAATACCATCAGCGATACCTGGAAAAGAATCCCGACGGCTATTGCCACATTGCCCCGGGAAAGATTGCGGCCCTGCGCCGCTATCCCTATGAGGAGGCCGCCTACACGCGCCCCGCGGCGCAGCTTCTGGCCGCGTATCGCGGGCAGACGGAGGGCTAAGCCCGAGCACGCACAGCAATCCCCCATCAACCGGAACGCCGGCCACAGGAGGCTGTCATGGCACTGGATCAGGAATACTTTGATGCGATCCACATTGATGTGGTCAAGAAAAAATACTATAACGCCGGGAAGGTGGAGGCTGTGTTGGAAGATATTCGCCAACAGGCCGCCGCACTGACGGAGGAAAACCGACGCCTGCATGATCTGCTGGAGACTGGAGACGGCGTCATGGCAGAAGCGGAGGCAACGCTGCATGATGCCCGACTTGCCGCCCAAAAGATCCTGGATCGGGCCAAGCAGCAGGCTGCGCTCCTTTTGACTCAGGCGCAGGCGGAAGCTCAGCGGCAGCAGCAGCTGTCCACCGCGCGACAGGATCTGGCGGTCCGGCAGGTCACGGACTGCCTCAGCCGGGTCCGGCAAATGCAGTTGGACGCCATCGAGGATCTGGACGCCCAATGGCGTGCTCTTCTCTGCGGCTTGTATCCTGTCGACGGTGCCCCGTGCCTGGGAGAGTCGCTTCCGGACACCGCGCCGGGCGCCCCCCTCGCCTTCACCGATCTGTCGGATAAAATTGACGCCATCGCCCGGGAGCTGCAGGCCATCGGCGCGCCCGGAAAGCCTTTCGACCCCCATACAGCCGAGCCGGTTTGAACACCGGCCCGGCTGCTTCTATAAGCGGAATCCTTCATCTTTCCATGACAATCTGTAAGAATCTGGGCATTGACCCGCTCTTTGCAATCGGGTAAAATTTAGAAAAAAAGTAGATTTTTCAAAATACACAGAAAGCGGAGGCGCACCATGGATCAGAAGATATACGATGCCTATCTGGATATTCTGCGGGAAGAGCTGGTACCCGCGATGGGCTGCACAGAGCCCATCGCCGTGGCCTATGCCGGCGCTTTGGCCCGGCAGACCCTGGGTCGCATGCCCCAGCAAACGGAGCTGATCGTAAGCGGCAACATCGTAAAAAATGTCAAGAGCGTGATCGTCCCCAACACAGGCGGCCGCAAGGGACTGCGTGCCGCCGTAGCCGCCGGGATCTGCTTCGGCGAGGCCGACAAGGAGCTGGAAGTTCTTTCTCAGGCTACGGAGGAACAGCTTGCTGCCATGGATCGCTGGCTGGAGACTGCGACGATCCAGATCCGGGAATCCGACGCCAACTGTCCCTTTGACTTGCACGTGCGCCTTACCGCTGGGGCCGACAGCGCCTATGTACACATCATCGGACACCACACCAATGTGGTTCAGGTCCGGCACAACGACCGGATCCTGCTGGATCTCCCCTATTCCGACGATGCGGTCCAGGCCCCGGAGAACCGAAGCCTGCTGACCGTAGAGGAGATCGTTCGCTTTGCGGACTGCGTGGCCATCGACGACATTCGGGAGATCCTGCAGCGGCAGATCGATTACAACCTGGCCATTGTTGACGCCGGGCTCAGCGGTGAATATGGCGCCGCCATCGGTAAGATTCTCCTGCGCTCCTACGGCAACAGTGTGCAGAACCGGGCCAAGGCCTGGGCGGCCGCCGGCTCCGACGCCCGAATGGATGGCTGCGAGCTGCCGGTGGTAATCAACTCCGGCAGCGGCAACCAGGGCCTCACCGCCTCGGTTCCGGTCATCGTCTACGCCCGGGAATGTGGGGTGTCCGACGAGCTGCTGTATCGGGCGCTGGTGGTCTCCAACCTGGTGACCATTCATCTGAAAACCGGGATCGGCAGCCTCTCCGCTTATTGCGGCGCCACCAGCGCCGGGGCGGGCGCCGGCGCCGGCGTCTGCTACCTCTACGGCGGCGGCTACAAGGAAATTGCCCACACCGTTGTCAACGCGCTGGCCATCAATTCCGGCATGATTTGCGACGGAGCCAAGGCTTCCTGCGCAGCCAAAATCGCCTCCGCGGTGGAGGCAGGCATGCTGGGCATGCGCATGTATATGCACGACAGCCAATTCTACGGCGGCGACGGCATCGTGGTCAAGGGTGTGGAGAACACCATCCGCGCCGTCAGCACCATCGCCCGGGACGGCATGCGCAGCACCGATAAGGAAGTCATCCGCCTCATGATGGAGAACGACTGAAAAAGCAGCCGGCGGGTATGTTCCGAACACATACCCGCCGGTTTTTTATTCTTCCCCGTACAGCGCGCCTTCCAGCGTCAGCAGGAAGCGTTTTCGCTCCAGCCCGCCGGCGTAGCCGACCAAAGCGCCCCCGCTGCCCAGAACCCGGTGGCAGGGAATGAGGATGCTGATGGGATTGCGGCCCACCGCGGCCCCCACCGCCCGGGGAGAGCTGGAAAGCCGGGCCGCAATCTGGCC
>CACZSJ010000116.1 GCA_902783825.1 Oscillospiraceae bacterium
AAGCCCTGGGGATCGTCCTTGGCCTGCTCGTAATAGAGCTTGCCGATTTCGGTAAAGACCCGGTTGAGCTCCTGGGTTTCGCCGTTGATTTCCAGGTTAAGCTTGGCAATCCGGCCGTAGGACTTGGCCCGATTGGCGCCCTGGGTGTAGATATCCTTTACGCTGCTGCCTTCTGCCGTGTCTTTCACCTTGCCAACAAATTGGGTGACGGAATCGCTTTGGGCAAATTCCTTGGCCTTGCCCATGAGGCTGCTGAGGGTTCCGGCGATGATGTCCTTGTAGTCTGCCATGTTACAGTCCTCCTTCAATGTTTTCCTTTGGGGTTTGTGTATCTTCTGTCTGCGTGTCCTGCTCCTTTGCCCGATTGACAAACAGCGCTTCCTCGGGATGAGGCCGCCGGCTCTGACGGAGAAGCAGAGCCAGGGAGAGCAGAGCCAGCAGGATGGAGAGAAGCTGGGACACGCGTATGTTGCTGCCGGGGATGTAGAGACTGTCGGTGCGCAGGCCTTCGATCCAGGCCCGGCCCAGACCGTACCAGAAAAAGTACAGCAGCGCGCACTGGCCGTCGTATTTGCGCTTGTTTCGCAGCAGCAGAATCAAAAGCGCAGTGAAGGCGATCAGGTTCCACAGGCTCTCATACAGAAAAGTGGGGTGGACGAAAATCGTGCCGCCGTCGGGGGCGCTCAGGCCCATGCGGCAAAACAGATCGGTCTCGGCGCCGAAGGCTTCCCGGTTGAGGAAATTGCCCCAGCGGCCCAGAATCTGCCCGGGGAGAAGACCGAAAATTGCCAGATCCAGCATGGCAGGGATGGGGATTTTTTTCCGCCTGCACACCAGACATATCGTAATCACACCGGCGATGATCCCGCCGTAGATAGCCAGGCCGCCTTCCCGGACCGCCAGGATGCGCAAAGGCTCCTGCAGGTATTCGTCCAGCCGGAACAGCACATAGTACAGCCGGGCACCCACGATGGAGAGAGGGATCAGCCAAAGCAGCAAATCGTAGAAATCATCGGAATCGATGCCAAAGCGCCGACTGAGCCGGGAACAAAACAGCATGGCGAAGAGAAAGCCGATGGCGATCAAAACGCCGTAAAAATAGATGTTCCTGCCGAAAACCGTAAAATATGACGGTGGATTGAGAGAAAAGTTCCCCAGACCGGGAAAGCTGATCACGGAATCCCGCTGGATGGTTTGAAATAAAAATGGAAGCATGGTCATACCTTCTTCGGATCCAGGATGCTGATGGCCAACCGATCCGGCGCCAGGGACTGCCGGACAAAGTCCTCGCAGGCTGCCTTATCCAGTGCGCCCAGCAGCAGCGGGGCGTCCAGGGCGCAGTAGCCGTTGAAGACGCCGTCGGCCAGGGCGATGCACACGCTGTCAAAATCCTCCAGACCCCGCAGCCGCGCCCCATAGGAGGCGCGCTTGGCCCGGGCGAAGCGCGCAGCGTCAAAGCCTGTGTCTGCCACCTTAGCCACTTCTTCCTGCAAGGCCTGCAAAACCCGTTCCGGATCCCGGCTCTCGCCGCCCAGGATCACCGTTCCGGTTCCGGCGCTGAAATCTACCTCATAATCAAAGTCCCGGTTGAGGGTTCCGTCTGCATAGAGACGGGTATATAGAGGGGAGGAAGCGCCGACCAGCAGCCGCAGCGCCAGCTGCGCTGTCAGTCGCTGCCGCAGGGCGGCCTCTCCCGCCGGCGCGGGGTGCAGCTTGGCGCCGATGAGAAACTGCGGCGCCGAAACGGGCATCGGCTCCCGCCCGAAGGCTTCCACAGGCTGCAGCTGCTCCAGGGGGCCAAAGTCTGCCTCCGGGATCGGCGCGCAGGCCTCGGGCAACGCTTCCCGGGCGATGTCCAGAATCTGCTCGGGCTCCAAATCGCCCGCCACGCAAAGGCACATGTTGCTGGGTGCGTAAAAGGCTTTGTGGCAGGTATAGAGGGTCTCGTGGCGGATCTCTTCGATGCTCTCCACCGTACCGGCCACCCGATCCCGGATGGGGTGATGCAGGTAAAGCTGACGCAGCAGTTTGTAATAAAGGGCGAGGCCGGGATTGTCCTCTCCCATACGGATTTCCTGGGCAATGATGCCCCGCTCCTTCTGCACCGTTTCCGGGGTGAAATACGGCGTGGAGACAAAGTGCAGCAGCATGCGCAGGTTTTCCTCGAAGCTGTGGGTGCACTGGAAATAGTAGCAGGTCATCCCGCTGGAGGTGAAGGCATTGGGATCGGCCCCGTTGGCCGTCAGAATGTTCAGGGCGCTGTCTCCGTTGGGAAGATCAAACATTTTGTGTTCCAGATAATGGGCTACGCCGGCCGGCGTGATCACATCCTGCCCGTCCAGTCGGAAACGGCGGTGCGCGCCGCCATAGTTTGTCGCGAAGGCCGCATAGCTGGTGCGAAAGCCTGGCTTGGGCAGCACCCGCAGCCGCAATCCGTTGGGCAATGTGGCGGCGTAGAGGGTCTCGCCCAGCTGGGGATATTCAAGCTTCTCCATCTTCGGCCTCCTCCTTTTCCGGCTCTGCTTCCTCGCCTCGGAGGAAATAGATCAAATCGCACTCGACGCTGTTGGCAATGGCCACCAGGTCTTCCGTGTTGACGTTTTCCGCCAGCTCCGCCAGCTCCAGGGGGCTGCACTCGGAGCCATCTAGAATCTGCGAGAGATAAAAGCCCTCCAGCTCGCCCTGGCTGTCCAGCATGGCGCGCAGATCCGAGGCCACGCCCGCCCGTGCGGACTGAAGCTCGTCTTCCTCGATTTCGCCCCGGCGCATGGCATCCAGCTGGGCGAAGATCTCCGCCTGTGCGGCTTCTTTTTGACCAAAGTCCACCCCGGAGGCCACCAGCAGCAGCCCCTTGTGGGTGTCCACCAGGGAGCTGGCATAGTAGCACAGCTGCAGCTTTTCCCGTACGTTCATAAAAAGCTTGGAGCTGCTGCTGCCGCCAAAGACGGAATTGAACACGTACAGCGCTGCCAGATCCGGATCCTCCATGCATTCGCCCAGCCGAAAGCCGATGACCAGCTTGCCCTGACTCACGTCCAGCGTCTCTTCCACAGAGCGGGGCTGATCTTCCAGGGCGTTCATGCGTACGTCCGTGCCCATGTCGTAGTCGATTTCGCCCCGAGGGAGGGTCATCAGCGCATCCCGCAGCACGTCGGCCAGCTGTTTTTCTGCCGCCCGTCCGCAGTAAAAGATCTCCACGGGGCAGCTTTGCAGCAAGGAACGGTACTGGCGAGTCAGCTTCTGATAGTGAATGGCCTCGCATTCGGCCTCTCCGCCGAAACGACCCACCGCGAAATCTTCGCAGCAGCACATTTCTTCCAGACAACGCTGCAGGGAGTAGCTGCGCTTTTCATTGATCCGACTGCGCAGCAGCTCCAGCATTTTTTCCCGTTCACTGTCCACGTACTGGGGCAGCAGCAGGCCGCCTCGGGTAGCGGGCGAAAGCAGCAGCTGCCCAAGCAGAGTGCTTGCCGCCTGAAGGAGCTTCGGCTTCTCCGGGAGAAAATCCTCTTCCGGGAAGCTGGCGTAAAAGCCCAGACACTGAATCTCTCCGATGCGCCGAACCACCGGCTCGATGGCGGTGCCGTACAGTTCGTCCAGATGGGCGGAGATGGCTTCCATGTTTGGCAGACCACTGGTGCCCCGCCGCAGCACATAGGGAATCAGCGCGTTCATGGCGGCGGTTTCCCGCTTGAGTTGGGTCAGCAGCGTCAGGCTCATGCAGGCGGTTTTGAATTTGTCGGAACGCAGATGGTTCAGCCAAACACCGGGCATGATTTCTGTCCGTGTCAGTTCCATGGAGCACCTCCGAAAATGATCTTAACACAATATATCATAAAACAGGGAAAAATGGTAGACGCAGACAGAGGGCGGCGTGAAATTTTTACAAAGATTTCATAATGGGGACGGCGGATCCGCAGGCGAGGGGAAGGGCAGGGCATCCAGTGTGACGCTGCCGTTCTCTGCTTCGATCTGATGCGCCTGTCCCTGCGGGTCGGTCCAGCGGGCCCGGTAGCTTGTAAGCCGCGGCTGGATCTCCAGGCGTCCGTCTTGCAGGCGCAGACCCAGCAAGTCCTGGACGACGGCACGGAAATACCAGCCGGCAGAGCCGGTGTACCAGGTCCAGCCGGCCATGCCCTCGCAGCCCTCCGCAGCGCTGACGTCGGCGGCCAGCACAAAGGGCTCGGCCTGGTAGCGGCGGAGATCGTGATTCTCCGGCAGCAGCATCTGCAGCAGCCGCAGGCCATCCTGCAGGCGGCCGCGCCGCAGACAGGCCATGGCCAGCCAGATGGCGCCGTGGGTGTACTGCCCGCCGTTTTCCCGGAAGCCCTTGCCGTAAGAGGCCAGATAACCGGGATAGCGCTCCTGGGGGCCGAAGGGCGGCGCGAAAAGCCGGATCAATCCGTGCTCTTCATCCACCAGCCGTTCCAGGGCGGCGTCCAGCGCCTGCTCCACCCGGCTGTCCTCCGCTTCCCGGCAGAAGGCGGCCCAAGCCTGAGGAAGGATGTCGATTCGGGCCTCGCCTCCCAGGGGACTGCCGTCCGCCCAGTAGCCCCGGTGATACCAGCGGCCGTTCCAGGCGGCGTTGGCGGCCTGACCTGCCCGCTGCGCGCAGTCCCGATAGCGTTGGAACTTGCCTTCGCATAGGCGGGACGCAAGGGAAGCGAAGCGCTCCGCACAGCAGGACAGAAACCAGCCAAGCCATACGCTTTCTCCGTCCACCGCGTCCAGCCCATCGTTCCAGTCTCCGCTACCCATCAGAGGCAGACCGTGGGGGCCGAAGCCGCGGTCAATGCAGCGATCCAGCGCCGCCCGGGCATGGAAAAGCACCGAGGCGCAGGCGGAAGAACGCGTCGGCTGCTCATAGCGATCCCGTTCTCCGGCGCTCAGGGGCGGAGAGTCAACATAATATACTTCTTCGTGACAAAGAGCCAGATCTCCGGTGGCCTCCACATATTCGCATAGAGCCCAGGGCAGCCAAAGCAGATCATCGCTGCAGCGGCTGCGGATTCCCCGATCTCCAAGGGGATGTGGATGCCACCAGTGCATCACGTCACCTTCCACGTATTGATGCGCGCAGCAGTCCAAAATCCGCTCCCGCGCCAGCTGCGGCTGCAGCATCAGCAGGTTTACCGCGTCCTGCAGCTGATCCCGGAAGCCAATGGCGCCGCCGCTTTGATAGAGACTGGCGCGGCCCTGCAGGCGGCAGGCGATAGCCTGATACGCTGCCCAGCCGTTGAGGTAGTGATCCAGAGCGGGCATGCCGGTTTCGATTTGCAGCCGGTTCAGCAGCGAATCCCAATGGCGCTGACTGGCCAGAAAAGCGTCCGAGGCAGCGTCGAGTTTGCATAGTTTTAATATTTCCGCTTCCGAGCAGCTGCCGCAGACCAGCAGGGTCTGTTCTCGCGCCTCCATGCACCGATACATGCCCGGCGGCGTGAAGGCGGTGCGACAGCTGCTGGGGCAATTGGAAGCCGCCAGCAGAACCGTCCCCGGTAAATACGCCTCGGGGTTTTCTGCGCGAAACAGACCGTCTGTGAATTGGCACTCCAGAGAGGCGGCGTCCGGAGCGCCCAGCAGCGGCTGCATGGACCAATGCAGCGGCAGCCCGCCCGCTCCCTCGACCAGCAGGATCCGGGCGTCAACATCCGGCGCCAGAAAAACCCGGGTACGCAGGTGGCGACCGTCCACTTCTTTTTCCCAGCAGGCATAGCCGGGACTATAGCGGACATGGCAGGGAAGGTCATCATTGGCGGCGAAAAGACTGACCCTGCGGCCATTCACATCCAGCCACAGAAGCTCTGTGCCCTGGCTTTGCCGCAGATCAAAACAGGGCGGCAGCAAGCGCATTTCCCGGGCGTTTTCCAGCCACAGACCACTCATGCCGCTGTCGGTGACGATTGCGCCCAGACGGCCGTTGCTCAAGGGAAGCTGCCATGCCCGACCTGGCAAATCGTTATTTACATAAAAATGAAAGCTTTGGCCTTCCCAGTCGCACGGGGGCACGTTGCCGTCTCTGCGCGCTTGGCTGAGTTGAGGCAGACGCATGGGCCGGTGCAGTCGTGGCAGACTGCCTGCCTTATACGCGGCCAGCCTGCGGAGGACTTCTCCCTTTGCTGTGGGAGCGAAGTGTACGCCGCCGGGACTGCCCAGCAGGGCTTCCAAACCGAAGCTGTCCAGAGCTTCCCGGATCTGTCGATGGAAGGGCTGGCGATATTCGCCCTCTTCTTCGGTCAGATAGACCAGGTCTGCCTCCAAGCCGCAGCTTTTGAGCAGACAGAAGCGGCGCAGCAGGGGAAGCGCCTCCATCGCGTTGGCCTCGCAGCACAGCAGCGGATGGTCTCCGGAGATCCCGTAGGGCCAGAGCAGTCGCCGGGGCGGCGCCCCGTACAGCGGCTGCAGCAGTTCCGGCAGCAGGGCCATGGCTTCCCCGATTTCCGCGGGCGACATATCCAAGCGTGCCGCCGCGGCGCCCACCATGTTTCCCGCCTCGGTCTGATTCAGAATACGCCGGGCGCCTGCCAGCGCCTCCTGCCGCTTGGGACTGAGACACAGGGAAAAGCGCACGGTCTGTGCCTGGTCGGGCTGCAGAAGGATGCGGACCGAGGCGCGGATCTGTGGGTCCGCCAGTCCGCCGATGCCGCCGGGGGCGGTGTGCAGCTGCATGTCCCGATCACAGGCCAGACACAGCCACAGCTCCTTCCGCTCACCGCGCCGCAGACGGCACAGCAGCAGGGCCCGGTCTTCCGTTTCCGCCGTAATCCCCAGCCGCCAATAGGCCGGATGATTAACATAATCATTATATTCGGTCAGGATGGGATCCAGCAGCAGCTGGAGCCTCAGGCTTTCCTCCTGCTGGGAGGACAGGCGGATCTGTCGAAGCTCTCCCAGCTCTCCGGCAGCGGCGGACAGGCTCAGGGTGCAGCGCAGGGAGTCCTCCGCCAGTTCCCAGCGACAACGGTCTTCCGCCAGCTCCCAATGGGCTGCCCGACTGGAGGGGCAGAGGGAAAGATTGGCGTTCTGCCGTTCCAGTTCCAGCCGCAGTCCCGCTTCTGCGGACAGGTCTCGGGGCGAGCCGTAAACGCTCAGCGAGCCGCAGAGGGCGCGGCTCCACCCCTCGTTTGTAGACATAATGTTATACACTCCGTTGGACAGAAGACAGCAGCGTGACTCCCTGTCCTGGGGGCCGCCTCGGAGCTGCCAGGCGGCGGGGAAACGGCGTTCCGGCTTTTCCGGTGGTCGGGTCAGATCCCGGCGGATCAGCGGCCCGGCGTCGGGCAGCCGCTCCTGGAGCAGCAGCGCATGCGCCAGCATGGCAGGATCCCGGAAAAACCGTTGCCGGATGCTGTCCCGGCAGAGCGCGTTGGCTGTGGCCAGAAGGCTCATCCCGATGTGATGCGCCATATAGCACTGCACCTTTTCCCCCTCGTCCCGACGGCAGCGGCCCGGACTGAAGTCCAGCGCTTCCATGTAGCCAAAGCGCCCCACAGCGCCGAAGTGTTCCAGGCGGCGCAGATTGCGTACGGCGGCTTGCGGATCCACCGCCAAAGCCAGAAAGCTGCTGTAAGGCGAGATCACCATATCCGCGTCCTGCCCGCGTTTGAGCGCCAGCGCGTCGCAGCCATTGGCCTTGTAGCGATAGTTCAGCTCCCGGTCCAGGGAAAAGAAGGCGCTCTCCGAGATGCCCCAGGGCTTTCCCGCAAAGCGGCGGCGTTTTTGCACGTAGAGACAGAAACGGCTGCTTTCGCTGAGCAAGCTGCCCCGATAGATAGGGAGAAACAGAGCGGGCATCAGGTATTCAAACATGGTGCCGGTCCAGCTGGCAAGCCCCCGATAGCCGTCCTTTTGCAGCTGGGCGCGGCTAAGACGCCGCCAATGCTTTTCCGGCACGTCCCCCTTCGCGATGGCCAAATAGCTGGTGAGCATGGCTTCGCTGGCCATCAGGTCGTACCAGCCGCCGATGCCCCGACAGGCTTGCGGGTCGTAACAGATATAAAACAGGCCGCGCTGGGCGTCGTACAGGGGCGAAAAGTCCATGTCCTCTAACAATGCTCCGGTCCGCCGGGCGAGGGCAGCTTCCTCCCAGTCCAGCAGAGCCTGACGCAGGGTCAGCAGGGAAGCGTAGAGATTGCCGCTGTCTACGGTGGACAGATAGGCGGGGGCGAGGGGGCGGAGGCTACGGGTATCATACCAGTTGTAGAAATGGCCCAGGCAGCGGGGCAGCTGCTCCAGACTGTCCAGCATCCGCCGGATCCGGGTCAGAAGCTCCTGCCGCGGCGCCAGATCCAGATCGTCGGCTGCCACGCAGGCGCACAGCGCCATACCGATGTTGGTGGGGGATGTGCGATGGGCCAGGCCCACCGGCGGCTGCTCTTGAAAATTATCCGGCGGCAGATCATGGTCCTCTTTGTCACAGAAGCTCTGATAGTACGCAAACAGCTTGCCGGCGGCGGCCCGCAGATAAGCGCGGTCGGCGGCGTTGAGCTGACAATCCTTGTGCGCGGGCAGAGAGAGCGCTGCAGCGGTCAAAGGTGCAAGCAGCCACAAAAGCCCCGTGGAACGGCCGATGATGACCGGGGAGAACAGGAGCAGAAGCAAAGCCGGGAGCATGCCCGGCCACATGGCCTGCAGACAGGCTCGGAGGCCGACGGTTTCCCCCTCGCACTGGGCGGCGGTTTGCCACTGCAGCAGGCGTTTATGGGAAACCAGCATACGCCACAGAGCCAGCGTGGCGGCAGACAAACAGATCCAGGCCTCATGGGGAAGCAGCCACAGTCGCAGGAAACTCTGCACCAGGGCGCCGCCCACGCCGCTGAGCAACCGGGTGTGCCGCCGCAGCCGCACCCGCTGCCGGGGGCGGACGCTGCTTTCGGCCAGGGCGATCAGCAGACGGCTGAGCAGCGCCAGCAGGGCAGCCCAGGCGGAGACGGCCAGGCCGCTTTCCGGCCAGAAGAAGCCGGATAGAATCGCCAGAAAGGTCATGGGCGAGAGCAGACTGCGCCGCAGGCTGTCGAACAGACGCCATCGATCAATGGCAAAGAAATCCCGGCAAAAGACCCAGGGAAGGTTTTGCCAGTCGCCCCGCACCCAGCGGTGTAGGCGCTTGTAATAGGCCAGCGGTCGGGCGGGAAAAGCGTCGGAAAACGCGGCGTCTCCCAGAAAGCCCGCCCGGAGACAGGCGCCTTCCAGCGCATCGTGAGACAGCACGCGCCCCGGCGGGATGTGGGCCTGCGTGCATTGCAGGAAAGCCCGCACATCCAGGATGCCTTTCCCGGCGAAACCGGAATGACCGAAGGCGTCCATATACAGCTCGCTGCACAGGCCGCCGTAAGGGTCGCTGCCGCCGGCGCCGGCGAAAACGAGGGCAAAGTCTGTGGCGGTGGCGCTGGCAAGCTCGGTATCCATTCGGGGCTGCAAAAGAGCATAGCCGTGGGTGACAATGTGTTTTTGGGGATCGATGCGGGGCTTGTTCAAGGGATGCAGCATGGCGCCGATCAGTTCCCCGACGACGCCGGGATAGAGCTGGGTATCGCTGTCCAGGGTCAGCAGATAGCGGGTGCCGGCCAGGGCGCGGGCATCGCCATCCACCGTCAGCGTGCAAGTCTGCCCGCTGAGGAGCTTTGCCAGCTCCAGCAGCGCGCCCCGCTTGCGATCCGGGGCGTTCCACTGCTCGCCGTCGAAACTGCGCGGACGGGTAAAAAGATAAAAACCGCCGCCGTATGCCCGGTTGCATGCCTCCAGTGCGGAGCGGGCGGCGGCGAGGATCGCCTGGTCTTCCGACGTGCTGGCGCTGTCCGCGCTGGGCAAATCGGCCAAAAGACCAAAGCGAAGAGCTTCCCCCTCTTGTCGGCTGGCAAGCCGCAGTTGCGCCAAACGCCGGACCATGGCGTCAGCACTGTCCGGATCGGTGAGCAGAGCGGAGACGACGCAGAGCGTGCGCCCCTCCGGCGGGACGCCTTTTTCCATATCCATACGCGGCAGGCGCTTCGGCGGCAGCAGATGCAGCAGCACGGTATCCAGAAGGCATTTTACCAATTCCGATACCGGCAGCAGCAAAAGCAGCGCTGCCCCTGCGCTGTGGTGGAGAAAGCCCAGCAGCAGGGAGATGAAAAGCGTCAGCAGCAGATTGGCCGCGATATACAGCCCGGCTCCGGTGGAGTTGCGCTCCCGAAACAGATAGAAGCCTACGTGCCGGGCCTCGGCCTTGGCGGTCTTGATCAAATGGCGGGCATAGCTGTGCTCTTCCATTCCCTCTCGGGCTGCCAGCCGCTCCAACTGACGCAGATAGCTCTGCTGGGTTTCCGCATCCATGCGGGGATAGTCGCCGCTGGGATCGGCGGACAAAATGGCGCTGTTGACGTCGGCGGCACGCAGCAGCCTGTCCGTATCCAAGGCGGAAAACAGACGCAGGGTCCCGAAAAGCGCCTCCATTGCCTGAGCGTGACGCTGGGTGTCGGCCGCGTAAGGAAGCTGCCTGCAAACGCTGGCGATCTGCCCGATGACCGCGGCGCGCAGCACGGCGGGAAAGAGCGCCAGCTCCCCGCGGCGCAGAACGGTCACGGACTGGAAGCCGTCCAAAAACAGACGGCAGCGCGCTTCCGTGACCCGGCCCTGCCCGGCCTGCAGCAGGCTGTCGCACAAGGCCAGGATCATAAGACCCTGATCGCATTGACGCAGCCGCTTGCTCCCGCAGAGCGCTTCCTGGACGCAGAGAGATTCCCTCTGGACCATATACCAATTGTCCAGCAGCCACTCGCAGGCCGCCGGCGGCTTTGGCAGCTCGCCGTAGCGCCGCTGCACCGCCTCGTGGGTTTTGCGTATGATCGCCGTATGTCGCCGCAGCCGTCCGGCGGCAGCGCGTCCACCTGTCAGACCGGTGGGACGCAGCAGGCGGGCGGTAGAGGCAGCGAAATCATAGAGCTTGTCGTCCTCAAGATATAGGCTGCTGTTGATCATATCCATGGTGCTTCTCCCGATTCACAATAGAGTCACCAAACATTTTTCCCAGAGGATTCCATTCTATGCAGGGACCCTGACAAGAAAAAAAGCTTGACAGCTGGCGAGGGATCGTGTATAGTGCGTTAAGGTAAAATGCTTGACAGGGGGACGCTCACATGAAGGACGGCAGACTGATGCAAAGCATGCTGCTGGATTTTTATGGGGAACTGCTCACGGAAAAGCAGAGGCAGTGCTACGATTTGCACTACAACGAGGACCTGAGCCTGTCTGAGATTGCCGAGCAGAGCGGGATTTCCCGCCAGGGCGTGTGGGACAACATCCGCCGCGCTGAGGCAGCGATGAAAGAGATGGAAGAGAAAACCGGCCTGATCCGGCGCTCGATCCGGATCCGGGAAGCGCTGGAGCAGCTGGAGGGCCAGCTCAGGGAGCTGGCGGAACTGAGCCAGGGCCGGTCGAAGGAACTGGCAGAAGCGGCCGGCCGCCGGCTGGAAGCTCTGTTGGAAGACCTGTGAGGGACAGACGATGGCGTTTGAAAGCTTATCCGACAAACTCAATGCCGCGTTTAAACGGCTGAGCGGCAAAGGCCGCCTGAAAGAAAGCGACGTGAAAGAAGCGATGCGCGAGGTGCGCATGGCGCTTTTGGAAGCGGACGTTGGCTACAAGGTGGTCAAAGACTTTACCAAGCAGGTTACCCAGCGCGCGGTTGGCGCCGACGTGCTGGAGGCGCTCAATCCTGCCCAGATGGTCATCAAGATCGTCAATGAAGAGCTGTGCCAGCTCATGGGGGGCGAAAACCAGAAGCTGAACATCAGCGCCAAATCGCCCAGCGTGGTGATGCTGGTGGGCCTGCAGGGCGCAGGCAAGACCACCAACGGCGCCAAGCTGGCCGCCTATATGCGCAAGCAGGGAAAGCGCCCGCTGCTGACAGCCTGTGACATTTACCGGCCCGCCGCCATCAAGCAGCTGGAGACGGTTGGCGCGCAGCTGAACATTCCGGTATTCCAAATGGGCCAGAGCGACCCGGTGGATATTGCCAAGGCGGCGGTGGAGCATGCGAAGAAGCACGGGAACGATCTGGTGTTTCTGGATACCGCTGGCCGGCTGCATATCGACGAGGATCTGATGCGGGAGCTGCAGAACATTCGCGATGCGGTGGAGCCTGCCGAGATCCTGCTGGTGGTGGACGCCATGACCGGACAGGACGCAGTCAACGCGGCCACGGCCTTTGACGAGGCGCTGGGCGTCACGGGTGTGATGCTCTCCAAACTGGACGGCGATGCCCGAGGCGGCGCAGCGCTGTCTATCCGGGCGGCCACCGGCAAGCCCATCAAGTTCATCGGCGTGGGCGAGAAGCTGGACATGATCGAGGCCTTCCATCCGGATCGGATGGCGTCCCGGATCCTGGGCATGGGCGACATGCTGACGCTGATTGAGAAAGCCCAGCAGAGCTTTGATGAAAAGAAAGCCCAGGAGACGGCAGAAAAGCTGTTGGCCAATCGCTTCACGCTCAGCGATTACATGGATCAGATGAACCAGCTCAAGGGTATGGGCGATCTGAGTCAGCTTGCCGGTATGCTTCCGGGCATGGACGCCAAGGCGCTCAAGGGCGCCAAGGTGGACGAGAAGTCCATGGCCCGCCAGGAGGCCATTATTCTGTCCATGACCCAGGCGGAGCGGGACAATCCATCTCTGCTCAATTCCAGTCGGAAAAAGAGGATCGCCGCCGGTTCCGGCACCACGGTGGTGGAGGTCAACCGCCTGCTCAAGCAGTTTGAGGGCATGCAGCAGATGGTTAAGCAATTCAGCGGCAAGAACATGAAGAAGCTGCAGAAGAAGATGGGCCGCATGGGCGGCGGCTTCCCGGGGATGGGCGGCTTCGGCTTCTGATCCGGATAAATATGGTTTACAGCACGCAGACGTGTTTGTAATACAGAGATTTCATTTGGAGGTGAATATACAATGGTCAAAATCAGACTTCGCAGAATGGGCGCCAAGAAGGCTCCTTACTACCGCATCGTGGTTGCGGATTCCCGCAGCCCCCGTGACGGCCGTTTCATCGAAGAGGTCGGCACCTACGATCCCATGGCGGACAGCGATAAGCTGAAGGTCAACATGGAGCGTGTGCAGTACTGGATCGCCAACGGCGCGCAGCCCACCGATACCGTCCGCGGCCTTTTGAAAAAGGTCGAGGCCTGATAAGGAGTGTCTACCGGCATGAAAGAACTATTGACCTACATCGTGCAGAGCCTTGTGGACCATCCGGATCAAGTCTCTGTGACCGAGCGCAAAGCCGACGGCGAGATCGTTTTCGAGGTTCGCGTTGCCGACGGCGACATGGGCAAGGTCATCGGCCGGCAAGGCAGGATCGTCAAGCAGATCCGAATTCTCATGCGGGCCGTTGCCCAGAAGAAGGGCAAAAAGGTTTCCGTCGACATTCTCGACTGATTCCAAACGCAAAAGGCAGGGGGCGACCCCTGCCTTTTGCGTTTGCCGCGACAGGCAAACGCTTGAATTGTGCGGGAAACTGTGATATCATGGGGCGGCGCAAGGTGGAAAAAGCGGCGGCAAGGCTCCGGGGGCACCGGGGCGGCCGGGAACCTTTTTCCTGGCTCTTGCGTCAGAACAATAGGGGAAAGCCCCGCGGCATCCGCGGGAAAGCATACGGAAAAGAAATCCTGCTCCGGTAGAAAAAGAAAGGAGATCCTATGAGAACGATCAAAAAGATGCTTGTTCTGTTCCTGGTGTTGGCCATGGCGCTGAGCCTGTGCGCCTGCGGCAAGTTTGAGACCAAAATGGCCAAGGCGGCGCAGAAGATGAGCAAGCTGGAAAGCTATCGCCTGGATCTGGACGTGGACGTGCAGATGAAGCTGTCTGCCATGGGACAGAGCATGGATATGGACATGGCCCTGGAGGGGCAGATGGACGTGATGGCTGAGCCCTTGACCATGGGCGGCAGCATGACCGCGGACGCGATGGGCCAGGAGATCGGCTGCCTGTACTATGCCGAAGAGGTGGAAGAGGGCTACGCGGTATACCTGTCTCTGGATCAGGGCAAGACCTGGACCCGGCAGATCCTGGAGAAAGAGGACATTCCCATGCCCAGCAAGACCAAGACCGTGGCCGGACTGGCCAAGGTAGCGGCCGACTTCAAGGAAACCGGTACGGAAACGATCCGTGGTTCGGAAGCCACGGTGTTCAGCGGCAACATCTACGGCAAGGACATCGGGCTGGCTCTGAAGCTGTCCGGCGGGCTGGAGGAATTGGGCCAGGCGCTGGATATGGATCTGTCTTCGGTGGACCTGTCCAAGATTGGAGACATCCCTTCCACCGTCGCCATCGACAACAAGTCCGGCATGGTGGTTCGCTACACCATGGACATGACGGAAATCATGCAGAACCTGATGGGCGTGTTTATGGACGTTGTGATGGAAAAGGTCGCGGAGGAAGTTGGCATGGGCAACGTGGATCCTGCGCAGCTGGGTCTGGAGATTGAAGTGACCAGCGTTACCGCCGAGGGTGAAATGTACGATTTTGACGCGGTGAAATCCGTGGAGATCCCCCGGGACGCCCGGGAGGCGAAAGCCGCCTGACTCTGACAAGGAAACATAGCAGCCCCCCGGCCGGCGCTTTTTCCGGTCGGGGGATTCTTTTGTTGGCAAAATACGAAAGACGTGCTAAAATGAAGCTGTTTTGGAGTACGTACGCAGGAGGTGCCCATGGGAAAGCAGCAGTATATCGAAGCGGGGCAAATCGCCAACACCCACGGTGTGGCGGGCGAGCTGAAAATCCAGGTCTGGCTGGACAGCCCGGAGTTTATGAAGCGCTTCCGGCGCCTGTATATCGACGGCAAGGCCTATTCCGTGCACGCTGCCCGTGTGCACAAGGCTTTTTTACTGGTTCTGCTGGAAGGGGTGGAGGACGTAAACGCCGCTATGCCCTTCAAGGGCAAGACTGTTTTCATTGACCGGGACGATGCGAATCTGCCGCCGGGCGGGTATTTCCTGCAGGATCTGCTGGGCGCCCGGGTGGAGGACGAGCAGGGGAGAGCCATCGGCACCCTCAGCCAGATCCTGGAACGGCCCGCCTCCCTGATCTATGTAGTGCAGGGAGAGCGTGAGCATTGGATTCCGGCAGTGCCGGAATTTGTTTTGGAAAAAAACGTGGACGAGGGCCGCATCGTGGTCCGTCTGATCGAGGGGATGTAAAGCATGCGCATCGATATCATGACGCTGTTCCCGGACACCGTACACGGGGTGCTGCATGAGAGCATTCTGGGCCGGGCCGCCCAAAAAGGCCTGGTGGATATCCGCTGCGTGCAGATTCGGGACTTTACCGAGAACCGGCAAAACCAAGTGGATGACTATCCCTACGGCGGCGGCTGGGGCTGCGTGCTGATGGCTCAGCCGTTGAAGTCCTGCTTGGATCATATTATGTCTACAGTATCCGGCCTGCGCAGCCGGGTGATCTATCTGAGTCCGCAGGGGCAGCCGTATACCCAGGAGACGGCCCGGCGGCTTCAACGAGACTATGATCATCTGGTCCTGGTCTGCGGGCATTACGAGGGCGTGGACGAGCGCTTTGTTGAGGCCTGCGTGGACGAGGAGATTTCGCTGGGGGACTTTGTGCTCACCGGCGGAGAGATCGCGGCCATGGCCGTGGCCGATTCGGTCTGCCGTCTGGTGCCCGGCGTTCTGGCCGACGCCCAGTGCTATCAGGGAGAGAGCCACTGGGACGGTTTGCTGGAATACCCTCAGTATACTCGGCCGGAACACTGGGAGGGGCGGCAGGTGCCGGAGGTGTTGCTCCAGGGAGATCATGCCCGGGTGGAGCAGTGGCGCCGGAAGAAGCAGCTGGAGCGCACCCGGGATCGTCGGCCGGATCTGTTTGCCAAGCTGACGCTGGAGGACCCGGCGGATCGGCGACTGCTGGCGGAGCTGGAAA
>CACZSJ010000117.1 GCA_902783825.1 Oscillospiraceae bacterium
AAAAAAAGCCAGGGGGAGACGAAAAATCGTCTCCCCCTGTGTTCGATTCAGCTCTGAAAGGCCAGGCGCTTTCTCTGCTGCACATAGTCAAACCAGGCCAAAAACTCCGGGCCCAGTCGGGTTACCAGCGCCCTGGCGTCCTCCGGTCTGGCCGCCGCCAGATACAGGCATTGCTGGGCCAGCTGATACCGCCGGGCCACGCTGAAGCGGGCCAGCTCCTCATCCGTATAATGCCCCAGCGCCGCCAGCTGCTGCTGGGCGCGGAAGAAGCGCACGAAGGCCTCCGCCGTATCCCGGCCGACGATGGGCGCCAGCAGGGAAAAGTCGTTGCCGGAATGATCCAGCACCTTGGAAACCATCTCCCAGCGGCGCGGATCCGCATGGCCTTCTCCGCCCGTGTACGGAGTACGCAGATAAAGATCGTTGTTGGCCAAGAATTCCAGCACGAAGGGATTGATCCCGTTGCGCACCGCCCAGGGCATCCAGTTTTCCACGGTGGTGCGGATATAGATATGGGCAAAGCGGCCGAAAAGCGGCTCGGCCAGATCGTGGGCGGAGCTGGACTCGCTGCGGTCGTTCCCCGCGGCAACGATGCGGGCGTTGTCCGGAAGCGGCCAGCGGTTGTTTACTACCCGCTCCAGCACAATTTTGAAGATCACCGACTGGGTCTGCTTGGTGGCATTGGTCAGCTCGTCGAAAAAGAGGATATGCAGCTGGCCGTCCTGGCACAGGCGCTCCAGCTTTACCAGCCAGACGGGCTTGACGTCCATGATCTGATTTTGCGCCTCGTTGTAAATGGCCCTGCCGTTGATGGTCTCCGGGGTCTCGTTGACCAGCTCGATATCCAGCGCCTGGGGATCGATCTGCCGAACCCGGTCGCTCTTGCCGTCGCCGGACAGGCCGTGCAGAAACACGGGGATGTTGGCCTCCACATAGGCGCGAATCAAGCTCAGCTCATCCCGCTGCTCGTAGCGATAGGGCGCGTCCCCTGCCGGCGCTTCCGCCTCCTCCGGCGCAAGCTCCGCCAGGAAGTCCCCCGCCAGATAGGCTTCCGCGTCCTGCCGTTCCAGACCCGCAAACAGGGCCTTGCAGCTTACCAGCAGGCTGTTTGGCGCATCGTAGAACCAGCGCACGGGGCGCAGCTCCAGAAAAACCTGATCCCCTTCGCTGACACAGGTACCGTCGGACAACTGGGCAAAGCCCGCCGCATAGCTGCGATCCGCGGTCAGGCAGATGATCTGCTTGGCCCCCAGCTGATACACCGGAGTCGGCTTTCCCGCCACGCTGTAATGCTTGCCCGTAGGAAGCAGGCTTCCCTCCTTTTGGGCGCGCTGCGCCATGTCCCGCAGGGTCACATCCAGAATGTTTCCGGGATACACGCCGTATTCCACCGTGGTCAGCTCGCCGTCCCTTCGGGGGCGCTGCAGCAGCGCTTCATCCCCCGCCTCCAGCAGGATCGCCGGACGCACCGCGCAGACCTGGCAGGTCCCGCTGCGGCCGAAGCGGTCTACGCAGCCGCCCTCGGACAGATAGTAATTGATCCCGCCGGCAGCCTCAACCAGAAAGCCGTCGTCATCGGCGGTCAGCAGCGCCAGATCCGTCGCCGGGGCCACCGCGCCCAGCGCCTCAAACAAGGTCAGCCCACGGGCGGCAAAGACCTGCTCAGGTGATAAGAAACTCGATTTCATATTTCTCCTTCTCCTCTTTCGGTTTTACATACAGGACCCGCCCGCCCTTGGGATAGATGGGCGACGAGCTGTAGACGACCCACACCGCGTCGCAGCGCCGTTGGGGCATCTCCGCGTATCCGTCGGTGAAAATGATCTGATTCTCCGCGTCTCCGGTAAAGGCCTCCACCGCCACATTGAAATCCGTGCCCCCGGAGCCGCGCAGCTCCAGCCGGTCAATGTCGTCCTCGGAGTTGATTTCCTGAAAGCCGTAAAAGCGGGTGTCAAAGCAGCCCACCCGTACCACCGCGTCCTGCAGCAGGGCCTTCACACCCCGCACAAAAGCGCGCAGGGTCTCCTCTGCTACGGAAGCGCTGGTATCCAGCAGGATCTCCGCACGGGCCACCGGATAGGCCCGAAAGCGATAGCCCAGAACCCCGTGCCGGATGGTGTCGCCCGGGAACCAGTCGAAATCCAGATCCATGGTCGGCTCCAGCATTTCCGCCAGTCCCGCCACCGCCGCGGCCAGGCCCGGATCCTCGATCTCCCGGAACCGGGCTTCCGTCTTGTCTCCGGCGTTTCGATCCGCTTCCTCTCCCCGGCGCTCTTCTGTTTCTTCGGTCTCCCGCTCTTCCCGATCCGAATCCTCCGGCGGCGGCTGCTCCTGCAGCAGCAGCGCATAGAGCTCTTCCGCGCTCATGCGCGCCGCCTCCTCCCGCTGGATGCTATCATCCGGGAGGGCAAAGCCGTCCGCCCGCAGCATGGCGTTGACCACCGCATCGGTGGCGCGGCGCCAGACGGCCCGGTTCTTCCCCGCGCCCCGTTGGTCGTGATTGAGCTGAATATGCAGCAGCTGCTGGGCGATCAGAAAACGCTGCGCCACAGGGGTATAGTATTTCATGCGCCGCTCGTTGTAATAGACGGTGCGGCCGTCATTGTCCGCCGGCTCCAGCGTGGGCGCCTCCTGAAAGGCCACCGTGTGCAGAAGCGGCCCCCACTGGGGATAGCGCTCCTCCAGCTCCCGGCGTATCGCGTTGAGATCCATACTCCGCTCCGTTTCTCCAGGTTTTTCTCCATTATAACGGAAGCTCCGACTCCACGCAAGGCCGCAGACGATTTCGTTTGCCCCTTTCTTTTTCCGCAGAAAAGAATGGCGCCCGGA
>CACZSJ010000118.1 GCA_902783825.1 Oscillospiraceae bacterium
GATTATCAGGTAAGGCATTTCAAAGAACAGCTGTTTACAGGATATGATGTTACAGAGTTCGAGGGACTTTTTCACGAGAAACCTGTCGAATGGATCACAACAGCAGGTGTGGACGGATTGATAGAGCCCATCGAAAAGCGTCCTGACTTTTCTATGACCGACGAGGAGTTTGAAGCTCTTACTAAATGGTATCTGAATTTTTCTGAAAAGCGGGAGCTATTAGGGGCGACAAGTCATCTCCTGTATATCTGCCGCAAGCATGCATAAAGGATAGACATCGTTCACTTGTCGATTTGTTTCTGTATCGGCAATACATTGACGCGTTCTGCGCCTTAGAGAAAGGATCTGCTGCCATGAAATTTTTGGACGACGCCTGGTATCAGGCTCATGTGGAAAAAATCCATCAGGTCTTCGCCGTGCCGGGCAGCCTGAACACCCAGCTGGTGGAGGTCTACCGAAACGTCTGGGGTGAGGTCGGTCACACCAGATGGATCAAATACGTGGTGGAAAACACCATGATTCAGGAAATCACCCGGGGCGAAGGGGAAGACACCGTGCCTCAGGCCGCTTTCCGCTGCTTTGGGGACTACCGCAGCTACGTCTCCGTCTGTCAGCGAAAGCTGGATCCCAAACTGGGCATCCTGGGCGGCGTGTTCAAGCTGGAAGGCGGGGTCATGGCCGCCATGCCCCTGCTGCCCACCTACGACAAGCTCACCGCCTGCAAGCGCCTGGAGGGTACGGAGTTTTAGTCTGCCCCGCACATCCCCACATTCCAAGAAAATGTCGGAGCGCTCGGTGTGGCCCAGGAGGACATGAGTGTTTCTTTGACGGGATTGTTAATCTTTTGTCTAAAATTTTTGATAATTTGCACGAAATGTCAAGTCGATATTTGTCCGCTCTTCCCCGTCGAAATTGGGCTACGGCGGCAAAAGCACGGATATGGGGGGCTTTTCCTGCCTCGGTCACAAGATTTTGTGCCCCTTACGGCCCCCTCACATTGTGCAAATTCGCCAGTTGTCGTCGAAAAGTCCGTTTTATTCTATCTAATCTTTACAAAAAGGGGCTTGACAAACGCGCTTTTTTATAGTATACATAAACGTAGGAGATGGGCGGCACCCATCGGTGTAATCGGCACCTCAACCCGTGACAGCAAGCAGAGTTTACTTGCGGGCCACCGGCGGCCTTGTAGCCGGACGTTGAGCGGGCAACGATAATCTTCCTCTGTGTAGATTGAATAACCGGTTGTAAAACAGACTGGATCCGTTTGAGATTCGGTCTGTTTTCTTTTCTCTCCCGTTGACGCAGCCGCCTACCTGTAATACAATAAGAATACCCTAACACCCAGGAGGTCATGACTATGATTCTTGACTGCTCTTCCTACGCAGGCCCCTGCGTCTGCGGCAGAACGCATCAGCTGGAAACCCAGCTGGTGGTGGTGGAATACAATGCCATCGCCAAATTTGAACAATACATGCAGCAGGTAGGCCTGGCGGACAAGCGCCGCGTGGTGGTCTATGACAGCCTCATCTATGAGCTGACCCAGGGCAAGCACATCCGGGCCGACCAGGAGATCGTCCTGCCGGCCCAGGGCCTGCGCTCGGAGGACGTTCTCATTGAGGAGATGATGACCCGGCTGGACAGGCCCGAGGTCATCGTAGCCTACGGCGCGGGCACAATCATGGACTTTGGCCGCTATCCGGCCTACAAGCTGGGCATTCCCTTTGTGGCCGTCCCCACGCTGGCCAGCTCCGACGGCTTCACCGCCAGCATCTGCTCGGTGATTCTGCAAGGGCAGAAGAAGTCCATCCGCATGAAAGCGCCCACGCTGGTGGTGGCCGATCTGGACATCATCCAGGGCGCGCCGGTACGTCTGGTGACCAGCGGCATCAACGACATTTTGTCCAAATACATCTCCCTGGCCGACTGGAAGATCTCCGCCCTGGTGTCCGGGGAAGACTACTGCCCCATGGTGGCGGGCCTGGCGGAGGACGCCTTGCGCATCATGCGACAAGCCGCCGACGAAATGGCCGCCACCGGGCGGATCGACTACGAGGCCATGACCATGGCCCAGATGAAAAGCGGCCTGACCATGCAGCTCTGGGAGAATTCCCGGGCTGCCTCCGGCGCGGAGCATCTGATGGCCCACCTGGTGGAAATGCATCCGCCCCGCTTTGAAAGCGCCGAGGGCATCCACGGGGAATGCGTGGGCGTGGGCACCTATGCCGCGGTGAAGGAATACCACCGCCTGGCGGCGCTTCAGCCCACGGCCAAACCTTTCCAGCCCCTGAGCCGGGACTGGGTGCTGGAGAAATTTGGTCCCCGCCTGTGCGAGGGAATCCTGGAAGAAAACGCGGAAGACGTGCTGGCCAGCCTGGATCCCCAGCAGGTGGTGGCCCACTGGCCGGAAATTCAACAAATCATCGCCGACATCCCCTCGCCAGAGGAAATGGAGGCCCTTTACCGGGCTGTGGGCGCCAAATACCTGCCCCAGCACATCGGCATCGACCCGGCGCTGGAGGCGGAAATGCTGCCCATCTCCGCCGCTATCCGCAATCGGCTTACTCTGATCCGCCTGTGCCGGATTCTGGATTTTGAGCCCTCCCAGGCCCGCTGAGCGCCTCGCGGCGGCATCTCGGCGCTGCCCTGCAAGGCACGCCGGCAGAAAGGAAACGACCATGAAACATACTGCCCTGATTCTGGCGGAGGGCTTTGAGGAAATCGAGGCCCTTACGGTGGTGGACCTGCTGCGGCGGGCCCAAATCGACTGTCAAATGCTCTCCCTGGCGGATACCCAATCCGTCACCGGCAGCCACGGCATCACCGTCCTGGCGGACGGCGCCTTTTCCCAGGCGGATTTCACCGCCTTTGACGGGCTGATCCTCCCTGGCGGGCCCGGCACCCAGCGTCTGGCCGCTCATCGGAAGCTGCAGGATCTGCTGCAGGCCTTTCAGGCCGACGGCAAGCTCACCGCCGCCATCTGCGCAGCGCCCACGGTGCTGGCCCAGGCCGGACTGCTTGCGGACAAACGGGCCGTCTGCTTTCCCGGCATGGAGGATCGGCTCACCGGCGCCCGGGTAGAACGGCAGCCCACTGTCACCGATGGCAGCGTGATCACCGGTCGCGCCGCCGGCGCCGCCGTCCCCTTCGCCCTGGCGATCGTTGCCTATTTCCAAGGCGCCGAAGAAGCGCAAGCCCTGGCCCAGCGAATCGTCTATCCCTGAGGCTTTTGTGACTTTTTCACTTTTCTTTCCTCCGCCCCTGTGCTATACTCAAATCAGCCACAAAGCCACGGCTCGGCGCGCCGTGAACATCATACAAACGGAGGGGTTCTTATGAAATTCTACAAATGCAAGGATTGCGGCAGCATCGTCATTTTGGATCAAGAGGCCTGCTGCGGCAGCAACAGAGAAGAGCTGGTCCCCAACACCACCGATGCCGCCGGGGAAAAGCACGTCCCCGTCGTCCAGATTGAGGGCAACAAGGTCCGGGTCTGCGTAGGCTCCGTGGAGCATCCCATGCTGCCCGCCCACTTCATCCAGTGGGTCGTGCTGGAAACCAGCACCGGCTATCAGAAGAAGACGCTGACCCCGGAGCAGAAGCCCTGCGCCGACTTCGTGTTGGCCGAGGGCGAAAAGGTTCTCGCCGCCTACGAGTACTGCAATCTCCACGGGCTCTGGAAAGCAGAGGTCTAAGCGCAAACCAACTGCACATGGAACGCTGAAAGGGACGCTCAAACGAGCGTCCCTTGGCTTGTTTTCCGTTTTTTCGTCCTCAGTCTCCGCCGGGCACGCCGCTGAGATCCTTCACTACCTCTGCCGCCAGAAGCAGGCCCGCCACCGATGGCACAAAGGCGGTGGAACCCGGCGTAGGCTTGCCGGCGGTGGTCTCCTCCGTCTCGCCCTCCGGTCGCCGCGGCGTCTCCGGTGAATAGACCACCTTCAGCCGGGTGATTCCCCGCTTGCGGCACTCCTTGCGCATAATCCGGGCCAGAGGGCAGTTCTCCGTTTCATACAGATCCGCCACCCGCAGCAGGCTCGGATCCAGCTTGTTCCCAGCGCCCATAGCGGATATGATGGGCGTCCCCACCGCCTGAGCCTGCCGGATCAGCGCCAGTTTGCCGCTGACCGTGTCGATGGCGTCCACCACATAGTCGTAGTCGCGAAAGTCAAACTGTGTCTCGTTCTCCGGCAGATAAAAGCACTTGTATGTGCGCACCGCGCAGGCGGGATTGATGTCCGCCGCCCGCTCTCGGGCCACTTCCACCTTGTCCCGTCCCAGGCTCCGGCGAGTCGCCAGGATCTGCCGGTTGAGATTGCTGGAGTTGATCACGTCGTGATCCACCAGATCCAGCGCCCCGATCCCGGAGCGCAGCAGCGCCTCCAGCACATAGCCGCCCACACCCCCCAGGCCGAAGATCGCCACCCGGGACGCAGCCAATCTCTCCATGGCCGCCGGGCCATAGAGCAGCTCCATTCTTACAAAGGCTTCGTTCATGATCCTGTCTCCGTTCTGTTCGCCTGTTGGGATTTTCCGGCCGCTCGCCGGGGAAAATCACAGGCGGAAAATGGTTCGCCAGCAGCGAAAGTCCACCGGCTCGAAGCGCCGTTTCACTTCCTTCACCAGCAGATCCCGATCCGCGTTCTCAATGTATACGTCATACTTGCCCGGGATGCTGCCGAAGGTCACCGTCTCCCGGGTGCCCATCAGCTGCTCCAGATAGCGGAGCATGGTCTCCCGCTTGGTGTTCACCTCGTAAATCTTCAAAAACCAGTAGCCCGGAACCTCCGACTGGTCCATCACCACCCGATATTCCCCGATCCAGGACTGGGTCATCAGCCGCTCATGGGCGCTCTCAATCCGTTCCTGGGTATCCAGGATCAACAGATAGACCATGTGGGTGTAGTCCTCAGCGCCGCTGTGAATAAAGTTCCGATAGGGGGAGCTGCGCTTGCGCTCAAAAAGCTGGCGCATCCCCTCGTTGGCCAGATCCTCGTAGCCGATTACCAGCAGGTTTTCCCGGATGCTGTTGGAAAACCAACCCAGATCTTCGCTCCTGGCCCAGTCTATGATCCGCCTGGCCTGTGTCTCCGTCATGGGCAGAGAGCGCAGGTACTCCAGGCTGTTCATGTCATAAAGGGCAGCGCCATCCATGGTGATAATGGGATAGCGCAGTTTCACCCCCTGCAGCAGCTCCCGTACCGAGGCCTGAGACTGGCTGGTGGACAGGGTAAACTTGGCCCCGTCCTCCAGCAGCCGGTTCAGCTCCACCTTGGAATAAGGGGAGAGCTGGTGGTTACGGCCCAAGATGGTGTCGATCACGCTGGAGGCGTACAGCACGTCCGTGTTTCTCTGCCGGGGCAGCTGGATGCGATTGACCAGCTCCGCCAGACCCACGCCCAGCACCGTGTCGATCAGCCGGTACAGGGTGTGGAGATAGGGGTTGGCGCCCTCGTCCAGGCCGACGGTCACCGAGAGAAAGACCACCGCGGCAAAGCCGGCATGCTCCGTAGCGTGCAGCAACACCGTGGAATAGATTACCACGCCTGTCAGCAGGCCCAGCAACAGATAATTCAGCTGCTGTCCCAGCACACCCGCGCCGATCAGCTGCTGCTCCGCCAGCCGCACCAGCAGACCCCAGAAGGCTCCGATCAGCGTGCCGATCACTCTCTTGACGCCTTCCTCGTTCATATCCTTGTTGTAAGGCTTGATGCACTGCAGCGCGGCGATCAGCGAGAAAAAGAGGATGCCGTGGCGGCCGCGCAGCTCGTACACGACAAAACAAAGCCAAATCACCACTACGCTGCGCACGATCCGCTGTCCCGGAATCGGCAGCCTGACACTCTGCTTCATAGCACCCTCCTTTGCGGTTTTTGCCCAGTATACCCCCGCTTTTGCCGGAAAGCAAGCCCTTTCGCCTGAGAAACCGTTGATGTTTCGCCGGGAATATGCTATGATTTGGTCCTAGAACCATAGGAGTGTGAAACCCATGAGAATGCGCAAACGATCCAATCTGACAGCGCGTATGGAGCGCTGCGCCGCCCTGCGGATAGACGAGCCCGCCGCCTTGCGGGGACGCTGGCTGGAAGCCTTTCCCCAAGCAGAGCAGATCTATGTGGAGCTTGGCTGCGGCAAGGGCCGCTTTACCGCGGATCTGGCGGAGGGACTGGAGCGGATCCTTCTGCTGGCGGTGGAACGGGTGCCGGATGCGATGATCCTGGCCATGGAGCGGGTGCAGAGCCGGGGGGTCGACTCCGTGCGCTTTCTGGATCTGGACGCCCGGGAGCTGCCGAATCTGTTCGCCCCGGGAGAGATCCAGCGTCTGTACATCAATTTCTGCGATCCCTGGCCCAAAAGCCGGGACGCCAAGCTGCGGCTGACCGCGCCTGGCTTCCTGCGCCTCTATGCCGACGCGCTGGCCCCCGGTGGGCAGATCCATTTCAAGACCGACAATGCGCCCCTGTTCGACTGGTCGGCAGAGCAGCTTCGCGCCGAAGGCTGGGCCATCTCGGAGCTGACCCACGATCTCCACGCCGCAGGGCCCACCGGGATCCTCACCGACTATGAGGCCCGCTTCCTCAGTCAGGGGATGAAGATCAACCGGCTGGTCGCCGGCAAGACGCCCGCCACCCTGGGCACAGCCGCCGGGCCTGTCCCCCGTCTCCGGGGCGCCTCCCTGGTGGATGCCAGGGGCTACGCGGAGAGCATCGCCCATCAGCAAAAGGAGGAGCCATGAGATTTCTTTCCTGGAATGTAAACGGTCTGCGGGCCGTGCAGAAAAAAGGCTTTGAGGATATTTTCTGGAGTCTGGACGCGGACTTCTTCTGCCTGCAGGAAACCAAGCTGCAGGAGGGGCAGATCCAGCTGGATCTCCCCGGATACGAGTGCTATTGGAGCTACGCGGAGAAAAAAGGCTACTCCGGTACCGCCGTCTTCACCCGGCACACGCCCCTGTCCGTGCGCCATAATCTGGGTCTGCCCACCCACGACACCGAAGGCCGGGCCGTCACCCTGGAATATGAGGACTTTTTCCTGGTCTGTGTGTATACCCCCAACGCCCAGGACGGGCTGCGTCGGCTGGATTACCGGATGCAGTGGGAAGATGATTTCCGGGCCTACCTGCAGTCTCTGGACGCGCAAAAACCGGTCATCGCCTGCGGTGACATGAATGTGGCCCACCAGGAGATCGATCTGAAAAATCCCAAGAGCAACGTGGGCAATCCCGGCTTTTCCGACGAGGAACGGGCCAAGTTTACCCAGCTTCTGGAGGCCGGCTTTACCGACAGCTTCCGTTGGTTGTATCCCGATCGGATCGACGCTTACTCCTGGTGGAGCTACCGAGCTGCCGCCCGGGAGCGGAACGTAGGCTGGCGCATTGACTACTTCGTAATCTCCGATCGCCTGCGTCCTCAGGTGAAGGACGCTTACATTCTCCCGGAGATCTTGGGCTCCGACCACTGCCCGGTGGGGCTGGATATCACATGGTGAAAATCAGAAACATAGAACTGAACGGTCGCGTGACCCTGGCCCCTATGGCGGGGGTGACGGACTTTGCCTTCCGCGGCGTCTGCCGGCAGTTGGGAGCAGCTTTGACCACCACGGAAATGGTCAGCGCCCGGGCGCTGGTGTATCGGGACGAGAAGACCAAAGCGCTTCTGTATATCCCCCCGGAGGAACACCCCTGCGCCGCCCAGCTTTTCGGGCACGAGCCGGAGGTGCTGGCAGAGGCGGCTCCCATGGCCCTGGAGCTGTCCGGGGCGGATATTCTGGATCTGAACATGGGCTGCCCCGTAGGCAAGGTGGTCAAATCCGGCGATGGCTCGGCCCTGATGCGCGACCCGGAGCTGGCCGGACGGATCATCCAGGCGGTGGTTCGCGCCGTGGACGTGCCCGTAACGGTAAAATTTCGCAAGGGCTGGGACGGCGGCAGCGTCAACGCCGTGGAATTCGCCCGCGTCTGCCAGCAGGCGGGCGCCTCCGCCATCGCGGTCCATGGCCGCACCCGGGTGCAGATGTACGCCGGCCGGGCCGACTGGGATATTATCCGGGAGGTCAAACAGGCAGTCACCATCCCGGTCAGTGCCAACGGCGACGTATTCACCGGGGAAGACGCTGCACACATTCTGCGCTATACCGGCTGTGATCTGGTGATGGTCGGCCGGGGCAGCTTCGGCAATCCTTGGCTGTTTCAGCAGGCAAATGCCGCCCTGGCGGGAGAGGCGATTCCCGATCCGCCGCCCTTGGCGGAGCGTTTTGCCCTGGCCGTATCCCAGATCGAGACGCTGGCGACGCGCAGCGGCGAGCGGCAGGCATGCCTGGAGGCCAGACATCATCTGCCCTGGTATCTGCACGGCGTAGCCCACAGCAGCTTTTATCGACAGCAGCTGGTCCGGGTGGAAAGTCTGGAAGACGTGCGCAAAATCGCCCGGGAGATCCAGCGAGAGCTGAAATAGAATTTCCCCTCAGACAGAGAGGAGTGAGCATATGACCCGCGAGCAGGAGTCGGCGGCCATCCGCCGGGTGCTGGATGGCGACGTCAACGCCTTTGAGGAGCTGGTGTCCGCCTATGAAAAAACCGTATACAATCTGGCCCTGCGCATCACTGGCAACGCCCAGGACGCAGAGGACATGGCGCAGGAGGCTTTCCTCAAAGCCTACCATTCCCTGCCCCATTTCCGGGGCGACAGTAAGTTTTCCGTCTGGCTGTACCGGATCGTCTCCAACGTGTGTCTGGATTTTCTGCGCAAGCAGAATCGTCGCCCGGCTACTTCCCTGTCCAGGGAGGACGCGGACGGCGAAGAGGTGGAGATGGACGTGCCGGATGAGAGCCAGTCTCCCCAGCTGCTGCTGGAGCGCAAGCTGACCCGAGAGGCGCTGCAGCGAGGCCTGCAGGCCCTGCCCCAGGATCAGCGGCAGATCCTGCTGTTGCGAGAGATCCAGGGTCTCAGCTATGAGGAGATCGGCCAGGTCCTGGATCTGGAGCCAGGCACCGTCAAATCTCGGATTTTTCGGGCAAGAAAACGGCTGTGCGCTTTTCTGGTGGCAGACGGGAACATTCCCGATTCCCTCGCGTCAAGTAACTCGGGAAGGGGTTGAGACCTATGGGATGTGAATACTATCAGGAGCTGATCAGCCGCATGCTGGACGGGGACTTGTCTCCGACAGAGCAGGCGGAACTGAGCGGTCACCTGTCTGACTGTGCCGACTGCCGGGCCCTGGCCCAGAGCTTTCAGACCGTGTCCGCCGCGCTGGAAGAGCAGCTGGAGGACGCGCCGGAACGCCTGCGTGCCAACATCATGGCAGAGCTTCGCCGGGAAGAGATTCGCAAGCGAAACCGCCTTTCCCGACCGATGAAAATTGTACTGACCACCGCCGCCTGTCTGGTGCTGGTTCTGGGTCTTTCTTTGGGCAGCGGCTTGCTGTCCGGCCGCGGCGCAACCTTTAACGCCCAAGCGCCCGCCACCCTGGCCGGTGCCAAGGACGCCGCCCTTCGCAGCATGCCGGCGGAAGCCGCCGAGGGCGAAGCTGCCGTCTCGGCTCCCGCTATGGAGGCTCCGGCGCCCTACGCCGCCGGCGACAGCTACGCGGCCCAGGAAAGCCTTGCCGCGCCAGTGCTGGATCTGTCCTCTCGCTGGACGATGGAAGATCTGACCGCCCTGCTGGGCGGTGAGCGGGTCCCGGTGGAACTGCCACAGGGCGCGCCTGTCTGCACCCTGCTTGTGGCCGGAGATGAAAGCGGTGAAGGCGTCTCCCTGTATGAGCAGGACGGTGTGCTCCTCTACGTCCTTGCGGAAGGCGACGTTTACCAGGCAGACTGCGACTGGGCAACGCTGCAGACGCAACTGAATCCCTAAGTCGGAGGTACGCGCTGACAACATGGACTTTCCTTACAACGAACACAGCCGTCTGGCTGATATTCTCAAAGCCCACCCCTGGCTAATCCGGGAGCTGCCCGCCTATGAACCACGACTCTCCGCCCTGCGCAAGCCAACTGTGCGTGCCATGCTGCGCCGCTATACCGTGGCGGACGTCAGTCGGTTTACCGGTTATCCCGTGGAGAAACTCCTGGACAAGCTAGCCAGAATGATCCAGGAGCATGAATAAAAAGACGCGACAGCATCGGCTGTCGCGTCTTTTCTTGTGCGTTTCGGTTTTTACTTTTTGGCCATGCCCTTCTGGCGGGCATACTCGGCAGCGCCCAGCGCGCCCATCAGCTGCGGGTCCGTCTTCAGCTCGACCAC
>CACZSJ010000119.1 GCA_902783825.1 Oscillospiraceae bacterium
AAGGCGTCCATCCAGCGCTGGTAGGAGAAATAATCCGTCCAAGCATCCAAGCGGCCGCCCCGGCGCCAGACCTCTTCGATCACGTCCGCCAGCCTGCGATCCCCCTTGGACAGCACCGCTTCCACAAAGCTGGTATCCGCATCATGCCAGTTATAGGTCACGTTGCGGGCCACAATGCTGCTGCGCAGAAGCTTCACCCTTCGCAGGTACTCCTCCGTGCTGATCTGCGCCTCCCACTGAAAGGGACTGTGCGGTTTGGGAATAAAGCAGGACGTGGACACCGTGATTTTCACACCCCGGTTCTTGTTCTTGGCATAGGTGCGCCAGCAGTGGAGAACCTGATTGGCCATCTCCGCAATCCCCAGGATGTCCTCGTCTGTCTCCGTGGGCAGACCCAGCATATAATAGAGCTTCACGCTGTTCCAGCCGCCCTCAAAAGCGATGCGGCAGGTATTCAGGAGATCTTCCTCCGTTACGTTTTTGTTGATGGCGTCGCGCAGGCGCTGGCTGCCTCCTTCCACCGCAAAGGTCAGGCCGCTTTTGCGCACCTTTTGCAACCTCTCCATAATATCCATGGAGAAGTTGTCCGCTCTGAGGGAGGGCAGAGAAAGCCCAATGCTCCGCTCCTGGCAATAATCCAGCAGGCCGTCGCAAAGCGCCTCCAGGTGCCGGTAGTCGCTGGTGCTTAGTGACAGAAGCGTCACGTCCTCGTGGCCGGTATTTTTCAGGATCTCGATCCCCTGCTGAATCAGAGTCTCCGGTTTTTTTGCCCGAATCGGGCGATAGACATGTCCCGCCTGGCAGAAGCGGCATCCGCGCACACAGCCGCGAAACAGCTCCAGATTCACCCGGTCGTGTACCACTTCTGTGGAGGGCACGATCGGCCGGAGAGGGAATGGCGCGGCGTCCAGATCATTTACGATCCGCTTGACGACTTTTTCCGGAGCTCCCTCCAGCGGGACGACGGCGGCAATGCTGCCATCCTCCAAATACCTGGGTTCATACAGGGAGGGCACGTAAACCCCTTGAATTTGCGCAGCGCGGATCAAAAAATCCCGCTTGCTCCAATTCTCCAACTTTGCCTGGTGCAGCAGAGTCAGCACCTCATTGTTGACTTCCTCGCCCTCTCCAATGATGAACAGGTCAATGAACGCCGCCATAGGCTCCGCGTTGACCCCGGCGGTTCCCCCGGCAAATACCAAGGGAAGAAGTCCCGGCCTGTCCGCGCTGCGCAGGGCAAGGCCAGCCATGTCCAACATATCCAGAACGGTGGTATAGGCCATCTCATAGCCAATGGAAAAGGCCAGTGCATCGAACATCTCCAGCGAGTCGCCGCTTTCCAAGGCATACAAGGGAATGCCTGCCTTTTTCATCTCCTCGTACATATCTCCCCAAGGGGCAAATACCCGCTCACACCACACAAAATCCAAGCTGTTCATGGTGTGATATAGAATGCTCATCCCCAGATTGGACATGCCGATCTCATAGGTATCCGGAAAGCAAAAAGCAAGCCGGATATCTACCGTGTTCTTGTCCTTGAGGATCTGGTTGTATTCGCCGCCACAGTATCGGGCCGGTTTCTGGACCCGTGGCAGGATTCGTTCCAATCGTTTGTCCATTCTTTTCTCCTGTTCGATTCTGGCGTTATTCTATAATACTTCCCGCTTTTTTACAATACCCCGCCCCGTCTCCTGATACAAAAGCAGCCAAATCGCAGCCAGCAGCAGCGCGATTCCGTGGCCTCGCAGCAACAGGAACAGCCCCGCGCTCAAAAGCAGCAGCCCCACAAGCAGCCCCATCGCATCCGTCAGCGCAAGGCCGCGGCGCTCGCCCCACAGGGCGCAGGCCAGGGCCGAGAAGATCCTGCCGCCATCCAGAGGCAAGGCGGGCAGCAGATTGAATGCAGACAGCACAAGACTCACTCCGCCGGAAAGCATCAGCCACTCCGCCCGTAGCCCTTGGGCCAGAGCTGTGGCGGCGAACGCATAAATCAGCCCTGCCGTAGGTCCGGCCGCAGCGGCAGCGGCATGTCCAAGCGCTCCAGTATATCCGCTGTATTCCATGCAAAAGCCTTTCAGCTCCATTCGGAAACGCTGGATGCGCAGCCCCATTGCCCACAGCGCCACCGCGTGTCCCAATTCATGGCACAGCAGCGCCAGCGCGATCGCCAGCATTTCCCGCGGCGTGCAAACATAATAAAACAGCGCGGCCAGCAAAAGCGCCGCCGCACTGACCTGCATCCTGTTTCGTCTCATGGGGTATCCTCTGCTGTTTTCGATGCTTCTTCCTCCGGGTCGACGCTGTTCGCCGTATGCTGCAGTGCCTCCTGTTCCTGTCCTCGCTTCCAGAGGCCAAATACTTCTTCTCTGTGGAATGCTTCCATCAGGTCATAAATGGGATTGACTTCCGTCAAACTCTTTCCCAGCGCCTCCGCCATTTGGGAATAATCATCGTTGCGCTCAATCAATTCCCGCACCTGTTGCCGCAGAGAAAGCGCTTGTCCCGGAAACAGCAGCTTCATCGCCGTCAGCACCAGAAAGAGTCCCGCGCAAATGTAAACCTTCATCAGCCTCATCGGCTCACCCCCCGTACAGGCTATGACTGCCTCATAGCCGATATGCCGCTCCAGACCCTGCCCTGTGATATTTTACTTGACAAGGGCCAAGGATGTCTTTATAATGAACACGCTCTTTCGGGGTGTAGCGCAGATGGTAGCGCGCTTGGTTCGGGACCAAGAGGCCGGGAGTTCAAGTCTCCCCACTCCGACC
>CACZSJ010000120.1 GCA_902783825.1 Oscillospiraceae bacterium
CGCTCACAATCTCACACAGTTTTTCGTCGTGCGTGATGAACAGATAACTGATATCCCGCTCCACCTGCAGTTTTTTCAGCAAGCGGATCATCTGCGCTTGCGATACGCTGTCGAGCATGCTGGTCGGCTCGTCAAGCACGATGAATTTCGGCTCGGCCAGCAGGATGCGCGCCAGCGCCAGGCGCTGCAGCTCCCCGCCGGAGAGTTGGGCCGGCAGCCGCTGCAGATGCTCCGCGTAGATGCCGAAGGGCTTGAGGTGTTCACCCAGGATCTCCTCGGAATACGGCAGATGAAACAGTCGGTAAACCTCTCGCAGACTTTCCCGCAGACTGAGCTTTGGATCAAAAGAGGTTTCCGGATGCTGGAACAGGATCTGAATTTCCCTGCGCGCCTGGCGCGGGAAAGGAAAACGCAGCTCCTCGCCTTGATAGACGATCCGTCCGGCGGCGGGCTTTCTCAGTCCGCACAGAATCTGCGCCAGCGTCGACTTTCCACAGCCGCTTTTGCCCAGCAGCCCAACGGTCTCCCTTTCCCCCACCGAAAGGCTTACCTTGTCCAGCACAGGATTGACCGTATTGCGGTTCCGGTAAGAAAAGGAGATGTTCTCCGCGTTAATCCGCATAAAGCCAACACCTCACCTTCCGGCCCTCCCGCTCCGCCATCGGCGGCGCCTGGGCACATTTCGCGCCGCGGCGTGGGCAACGATCGTAAAAGCGGCAGCCCATGCGCCCGGCTTCGCTGTGGGGAGGCGCAAAGCCCATATCCGCCTTCAGGCCGTTTTCCGGCATAGCCTCGAGGATCATGCGGGAGTAGGGATGTAGAGGCTCGGAAAAAAACGCGCCGCTGTCACACTGTTCCACCGCCTGGGCGGCGTACATCACGCAGATCTTGTCCGCAACCAGGCGGGCAAAGCGCAGATCGTGGCTGACGCACAGGATCGTCCGATCCGTCAGCCGGCGCAGCAAATCGGTCACCGTTTCGATCCGCTCCCCGTCCAGCCCCTTGGTAGGCTCGTCGGCCAGCAGAATGGGCGCGCCGGTGATGGCGCCCATGGCGATCAGCGCCCGCTGCCGCATGCCTCCGCTGAGGGTGTGGGGATAGGCTGCCGCGAGCTTTTCCTCACTGCCCAGATTCAGCCGCTTCATCCAATCCACAGCGGCAGACAGGGCCGTCCGCCTGGACGCCGCCCTTTTTTCCATAAGCGGCTCAGCGATCTGATACCCAACCGTAAGCAGCGGATTCATGCTGCTCCCGCCGCCCTGGGGGATATAGGCCAGCCGTGTTCCCCGCAGCTCGTTCATTTCCTTCTCGCCGAGGGACAAGAGGTCCGTCCCGTCCAAAAGCAGTTCCCCGCTGACCTGTGCGCTGGCAGGCAGAATCCGGAGAATGGCGGCCAGCAATACGCTTTTGCCGCTGCCCGATTCTCCGATGATCACGGTGTTTTCTTTTTCCGGAACCGTCAGATCCAGACAGTCGATCGCGGTAAGGCCACCTCGAAATACGACGGAAAGCTTGTTGATTTCAATCATGATTCCACCGAATATCCGTTTTGTGTGCTCGTCCCCAGCCCGTAGTAGCCGATGAGGATGAACGCGAAGATACACAGACTAACGCAGAGAATCGGTGGAATATACCACCAATAAAAATTGGCGACCACGCCGTTTCGCCGGAACGCGTAGTAGAGGATGCTGCCCCAACTTTTCTGGTTATACACGCCTAAGCCCATAAAGCTGATGCTGGCTTCGGTAAGCATCGCGGAAGCCACAGCCAAGGTGGATCGCATCAGCACGATCTCGCTGATGTTCGGCAGCAGATGCCGCAGCATGATCACGCTTTTCTTCTGCCCCAAGGTCTCCTCGATCTTGATGAAGGGCTGCTCCTTGAGCTGCGCCACCCTGGAACGAACGACGCGAGCGGTGGAAGTCCAGCTCGTCAGGCAGATGGCGGCCACGATGTTCCAGATGCTCGGCCGCATGAAGGTCACCAGAACGATCGTAAACGGCAGCGGCGGAATCGCCATAAAGACGCTCGTCAGCGCGGACAGAAGCCGGTCCGTCAGGCCGCCGCAATAGCCGGCCGTGACACCGATGGCCGTGCCGATCAGCACGATGAAAAAGGCGGCGGCCGTGCCGGTCAGCAGCGTGACCCGCGTTCCGAGGATCAACTCGCTGAGCAGATCCTGCCCGATATCGTTGGTGCCCAGCAGATGCGCCGCGCTCGGCTTCTGATAGGGGGCAAAAAGCTCGCTCATCGAATAGGGCATGAGCAGCTCGGCAAAAACAGCGATCAGCACAAAAACCGTCAGGATCGCAAGCCCGGCGACCATGCTCCGGGAAACACGCTTCTTAACCATGCTGCACCCCGTCCTGTATCCGCGGGTCGATGCGCATGCAGAGCATGTCCGACACAAAGTTGAAAAACACCACGCAAACCGCAATCAGCAGAAAACACATCTGCACGGTGGGATAGTCCCGGTTGTTAACTGCGTCATAAATCAGTGTCCCCATGCCCTTCCAGGAAAAGACGACTTCAATCAGCATCGAACCGGACAGAATATGCCCAACCTGAAGGCAAATCGTCGTAACAAAGGGTACCAGCGCATTTTTCAGCACATGGCGGAACAGCACATGCCGCCGGGAGATGCCTTTGGCAACGGCAACAACAATATAGTCCTCATCCCGGATCTGCGAGACATAGCTCTTCATAAGCAGGAAATTGGAGGAGGTGCGAAACAAGCTCAGCACCAGGACGGGAAGCGCCATATGGTGCAGGACGCTGAGAACGCGCGGCCAACCGCTCAGCCGACCCGAGACCATCCCGCCCACGGGAAACCAATGCAGCTTGTAAGAAAAAATCACCAACAGAATCAGCGCCAGGCAATTGGCCGGAATGGTCTCCAGGAACAGAAACAGACCCGTCAGCGCACGATCCAGCCGCCCACCCTTCCGGTAGCCCGCCAGCACGCCCAATGCGCCGCCCAAAAGGGCGGAGATCGCGATGGCGGACAGGGCCAGAAGCGCGGTCCATTTCATCCGAAACAGCACGGTCTTCGCCACGCTCTCCCCGCCGATGAAGGAGTGTCCGAACTGCAGGGTGACCACCTGCTCCAGATAGCGCAGATACTGGGTCAGCAGGCTTCCGTCCAGGGAATACTGCGCCCGTACCTCGTCCAGCTTTTCCGGAAACTGGTTGTAGAGCGTAAAATACTGCTCATCCCCCAGAATATGCATGACGGGATCGCCCGGCATCAGATGGATCAGGATGAAATTGATGCTGATGATGGCAAAGACCAGCGCGACGGCCCGGAGAAGATAGCCCGCAGCCAGACGCAGCCGTTTTATGCCTAGTCTTTGTTCTTGATTCTCCATGCGTCCCAAACCGTGATTCCGATCAGACTCTCCGTCCGATCCACATAGAATCCGTCTTCCAGATTTTCAAAAACATACCCTCTGATTTTTTCGCGGATAGCGGGCGTGATCTCGGCAAAGCGCCAATAGGCAAAGCAGATGCTCTCGATGGCGTCTTCCGGACTTTGCTTGCGTTCCCAGCCTACGGTCGTATAGCTCAGGTCCGGCTCGCCCCCCATATGATAGGCGGCGGTAAAGGGGAAAATGACATCGTTCCCGCCCTTTGTGCCCAGATTGCGGCCAAGAATGAGCCGCTGAAGCTCCCCTCCGTGATTGGAGCGGCTTCTTCCGGCGAAGGACAGCAGACAGCAGCCGCCGCGGGAAGCCTCGTTCATTTTCTGCAGCGTTTCCAGGCCACAAACGCCTCGTGGGTTGATGCTGCAGAGGACCAGGTCGAAGCCGTTTCGCAGTCCGTATTCGTCCAGATCCAGGCTCCGCCAGTTCGCGTTGACGTAGCGGATATTGCCGATGCCCCGCAGGGCGGCGCGCCGCCGGATTTCCTCCTGCATCACCGTGGAAATATCCAGCGAGGTCACGCTCTGGTACCGCTCGGCAAAGGGTAGGGTGAACATCCCGTTGCCGCTGCCAATGTCCAGCGCCGTCATGTCCTTTCCCAGATAGCCGCGCCCTGAAATACACTGCAGGGTCTTTTCCACGCGTTCCGTGCTGCTTCCCATGCAGGCGTTGAATGCCGCAAGGTTTTGCTCCTCATGCGCATCGACCTCGTCTTTGGGGCGGATTTCCGCACAGAAATTGTCTGTGCCCGCCATCGCGGCTTCCCACTGCTCAGCGCTCTGCTGTAAAAGCTCCTGATGCCATCCAGTCATTTCTTTCACTCCCGCAAATCTTCTACGACTTATGTTTGAAATATATCATTTTGCCCTACGCTCCACAAGCCCCCCGGGGGGATACAAAATGGAAAAAGAGCTCCTGCCGCCTGGCATTTCCTTCGTCCAGAGGCAAGCGCCGACGTGGGGAGATCTGCTCTTCTTCTTGCGTTCAAGTGGGAAAGTGTTTATAATTGTGATACCTGCAGCCCTTCCCTGTTTTGGAAGAAAGCTCCGGAACCGGGGAGGCGCCTGATCCTTGTGGGACAAGCAAAGGATGCGAAGGCCGTCCCGCTTCCCAGAGGCGCCGCGCAAAATACATTCGGGCCGCTTTCGGCAGGAAATCAGCCCGGTTTTTCCGTCGCATCCCTATGAAAACGCAAGCATGCATAACAGGAGGGTTCCCCTATGAGAACACACATAAAAAACGCGAAAATCTACGATGGCAGCGGCGCCCCCGCATTTCTGGGGGAGCTTCTCATCCAGGACGACCGAATCGAACAAGTAGGCGCGGCTCTGGATGTGACGGCAGACCGGATCCTGGATTTGCAGGGCAAGTCCGTCTCCGCCGGCTTTATCGACGGTCACTCCCACAACGACTGGTTCGCCATCAAACGGGATCCGCTCCCCTATTTTGAGCCCTTTATCCGTCAAGGGATTGCCACCTTTGTAGCCGGCAACTGCGGCCTGTCCGCCATCGGTTTTGAGCCGGGCTGCCCGCATACGGACAAACTGGGCGGCGGTCTGTTTGGCTTTCGGGATTGCACAGGCGCCTACGGCACGGTAGACGAGTATTTTGCCGCTGTGGACGGGAAGATGCCCTGCAATCTGCTGGAGCTGGCCGGGCACTGCTCTGCTCGAGCCGCCGCGGGCGGCAACGAAAACCGCAGGCTGACGGACACAGAAGAGAAAGCCATGCTGGACATTCTGGAGAAGGCACTGCAGCAGGGCGCCGCCGGTCTGTCCCTCGGCCTGATGTATGAGCCCGGCCTGTACGCAGACGTGGAGGAACTGAAAAAGGTGGCGGCGCTGTGCCTCAAGTACAACAAGCCCCTGACCGTTCACCCCCGTGCCGAATCCAAGGTCTCCATGGCCTACCCCCAGCTTTTCGGCCGTTCTCATCTGCTGCGCGCTTTTGATGAGCTGGTGGAAATCGCCAAGGGCACGCCTCTGAAGCTGCAGTATTCTCACGCCATCTTCGTGGGCCGCAGCTCCTTCCAAGATAAAAATGAGCTCCTCCGACTCATGGAGGAGCTGCGCGCCGGCGGCACGGATGTGATGTTCGATATCTACAACGAGTGTCTGGGCGTCTCGGTCATCACCGTCATCCTGCCAAGCTGGTATCAGGGTATGAGCCCGGCGGAGCGAAACAAGCCCCTGAATCGGCTCAAGCTGGCCGCTCTGGTGAAGGCCAGCAGCACCCTGCTGGGCTTCGGCTTTCGGGACATTGTGGTCGCCTATATCGGCCCCGGCTATGAGCACTATGAGGGCAAAAGCGTCCACCAGATCGCCCGGGAGGAGGGCCTCAGCGACCTGCAGGCCTACCTGAAGCTCTGCCAGCTCAGCGATTTCCGCGGCCGCGTCAACATGGGCCCTTACTCCACTCCGGAGATCATCCGGGATTTTGAACGCAACGAGCACTGCCTGTACATGACCGACGCCTGGGTAGAGCCCCACGGCGTACAGAATCCTGCACTCTACGACTGCTACCCCAAGTTTTTGCGGGACGCGCTTCTGGGCACGGGCGACACCCTGCCCAACACCATCCGCCGCATGACCGGCGCCATCGCCGACCGCTATGGAATCCCCCAGCGGGGCTATCTCCGGGAGGGTTACTACGCGGATCTCACCGTCTTTGATGAGGATGCGTTGAAGGCCGGTGTCCCGGATCAGGAAAAGCCCTTCGGCATTGAAAAGGTCTTCATCAACGGCAGGCTGGTCCTGGATGGGGACACACTGGATCGGGAGGCTCTGAAAAGCGCAGGCCGAGCGATTCGCATTCCCTGAAAGCCGTAGCCACATTCCGCGCAGCCGCCGATCTTTGGCTTGCCAAGTCGGCGCGGCGCTGCTATAGTGGAGGCAGAACATGACGGCGCGCCCATGGGCGCACGGAAGGGAGAAAAGCATGAGCCATCTCGATCGCATTCCCAAGCTGTCCCTGGGTCTGTTTCCCACGCCGGTCCACCGGCTGGATAATATCAGCCGTCTGCTCCACACCAACGTCTACATCAAGCGAGACGATTTGAGCGGCCTGGGCCTGGGCGGCAATAAGGTCCGCAAGCTGGAATACCTGCTGGCCGAGGCTAAACGGCAGGGGGCGCAGGTGGTCTTTACCACCGGCGGCGCCCAGTCCAACCATGCCATGCTTACCGCCGCCGCTGCCGGCAAGCTGGGTATGAAGGCCATCCTGCTGCTCAAGCGCCGGGGCGTGACCGAAGATCTGGGAAATCGGATGCTGGAGCGGCTCATGGGGACCGAAACCCACCTGCTGGACACGGACAGCTATGAGGAGATTTATGCAGAGATGGACCGCATGGGAGCCGCCCTGGGTCTGCCTTATTACAAAATCCCCTGCGGGGGCTCCAACCCTCTGGGGACTCTGGGCTATGTGGCTTGCGCACGGGAGCTGCGGGAACAAGGTCAAAGCTTTCAGCATATGGTCTGCGCGGAAGGCAGCGGCGGTACCCTGGCCGGCTTGGCTCTGGGCGCCAAGCTCTATTTGCCGGGCACGCAGGTTCACGGCATGATGGTGGACAGCGACCCCTTTGAGCAGATCAGCCTTGCCCTGATGCAGGGCGCGGCGGAGCTGCTGGGGCTTTCCCTCACCCTCTCGCCGGCGGATTCTCATTTGCGCGACCTGTGCGGTCCCGGCTACGGGATCCCCTCGCCGGAGGGCAACGCCGCCGTGGCGCTCATGGCAGAGCAGGAGGGCATCTTCCTGGATCCTGTCTACACGGGAAAGGCCTTCGCGGGCCTTCTTGCCCTGGCCCGGGAAGGCGCCTTCGGGCCGGAGGATCGGGTTTTGTTCCTCCACTCCGGCGGCGCCGGCGGGCTTTTCGCCCTGCCTCCCACCGCCCTCACCGCAGAGTGACGCGTAAGCTTTCCTCGCGTTGTTCAGATCCTGTGATGCAGATACAGCAAAGCCCCGGAGTCCGTTTCGATACGGACTCCGGGGCTGCGTTTATCCAGGGCAATATGCCGCCCATTCAACATGGCCGCCGTCTGCCGGCATCACCAGAATGCCACTCCTGCAGCCCCGCTGCCGCACAAGAATACATCGCCAGATCTCGCCCCTGTCGCATAACGCGGCTCTATCCTCAATGAATGCTCGGTCTGCCAGCATATCCGTGATAAAATTCTCGTAGTCAATCTTTGCCAGACACACTGCGTCCACAATTTCATACCGCCGCTCCTGTTCGGCGGGATGCAGCAGCATCAAATCTTCTATCGTGCGCGGTCTGTTGACAAAAAAGGCAAAGCCCTTATTCTTCATTTCCGCGTCCCCCTTCAATTCTGTTGTATTTTAAATAAATATATTTTGTAAATTATAACACGTACTTGAAATAAACTCAAATATCTTTTACAGGCGCATGGAGGACGCCGTGCGGGCGCACAAACAGCCGCCCGGAAATCCGCAAATTTCCGGGCGGCTGTTTTTTGTCATGGCTTGCTCTCAACTGTATAGATCCAGAAGCTCCCGTGCCTTTTCCGCGGCTTCGCGACGGATTTCGGTCGGCGCCAGAATTTCCGCCTCCGTGCCGAAGCCGAAGACCCAAGCGTAAAACTGCGGGCTGACGGCCAGCTCCAAGGTCACGGTAAACCGCTCCTCGTCCTCCGGGATCAAAAGCACGTCCGAACCAAAGCGGTCGATCACGGCCCCGGCCAAGTGATTCTGAAAGCGCAGCTTGATCTGGCGGGGCTGCCCGGTGAACATGCCGAAAACTTTTTTGGAGTAGGCGGACATATCCTCCCGGGCGAATGCCTCCTTGCCCTCCCGCTCCCTGTCCAGCAAGGTAATCTGCAGCATCTTGTCCACCCGGTAGTGCTTCAGACTTTCCGCCGCAGCATCCCAGGCCAACATGTAGTAGTTTTCATCGTCCCACATCAGCGCAAAGGGACTCACCTCGTACCAGTCCCCGTCCCTGCGAATTCGGCGCTGCTTGCTCACCGTCAGCTCAAAATACCGGAAACGGATCGCCCGGTCCTGATTGATGGCCTCAGCGATGCTGTCCACGTTGTAGTACACGCTCTCGTTCATGCTCTTGACCCGGTTGCGCACATACACCTGCCGCTCCAGCAGTTGGGCGTCGTACACGCTGGCCAGGCCCTCCAGCTTTTTGATCAGTGACATGGTTTTGCGCTGAGTGATGAACTTGGAGGACTGGATGCTGTCTACCAGCAGCTTCAGCTCCGGCGTCTCAAAGTCGCGGCTGCCCACGAAATACTTGCCCCGGCTCTGCAGGATATCCAGGCCGTAGAGGCGAAGGGCCTCCATATCGTCGTAGAGGCTTTTTCTCTCAGCCTTGATGTCATACCGAGCCAGCTCTGCAATGAGCTGAGGGATGGTGACGGGATGCGCCTCGTCACTGTATCGGAGCAGATAGTCTTTGAGAATGAGCAGTTTCAGTTTCTGATTGGTCGATCTGGCCATGTGGCTTTCCTCCCGTAGCATGGAATGTGTCCGGGGCGATCCGACCCCGCTGTTTATTTCAGTATAACACAGCCGGAGTCCAAAAAACAGTACAGATCTGCAAGGCCGCCGCTCACTCCTTTGTCCGGCAGCGGGAAAAGGCTTGCATATTTCCTCCCTGCGGGATACAATGAAAGCGGGTTCTGAAGGAGCCGGGCGGAGTCGCCGCCGGTACGCCGTGGTATCAGACGGAGAAATCTATGTCAACGGTGTAGACGGCTCATACACGCAGCCGTGGATCTACGTCTTTACCATGCCGGATGCGAACGTGCAGTTGAAGGTCTATGTGATTGCCGACCCCAACGGTGCCGGAGACGGTATGTTGCTTGTACCAGCAAAAGAAGGATTGTATAACAGTGCCGTACGAACCGAAGAATGCGGACGATCAGAAACATCTGCAATAAGCATGAGGATCATGAATCTGGGAGGCACCTGATATGAGTACCAGAAAAGAAATAGTAAGCAGCTTTTATGGTCAGTATGACGAAGATGGGCGGACAACAAGATCGCGCCACGGTCAGCTGGAATTCTGTACAACGATGGATTACATCCACCGCTATGCAACCAAGGATTCTAAAGTCCTTGAGGTTGGTGCTGGAACGGGAAGATACTCCATTGCCCTTGCGAAAGAAGGCATGGATGTGACAGCTGTCGAATTTGTCGAGAGCAATCTCGAAGTACTTAGAGAAAACAGTAAAGTGATCGTGAATCTTAAGTCATTCCAAGGAGACGCAACGGATTTGGGCCGTTTCCCAGATAACTCATTTGATGTAACTCTGTTCTTCGGCCCAATGTATCACCTGTATGAAACAGGCGAAGTTAACTGCGCAATTGACGAAGCAATTCGGGTCACGAAACCCAATGGTGTAATTCTGTTTGCCTTCATATCTGTGTTTGCCATTATGTATGCAAACTATTTCTACGGAAATTGGGCTGAAGGACAAGCAGAGAACTTTACGGATGATTATCAGGTGAGGCATTTCAAAGAACAGCTGTTTACAGGATATGATGTTACAGAGCTCGAAGGACTTTTTCATGAGAAACCTGTCGAATGGATAACAACAGCAGGCATAGACGAACGCACATTTGTAAGGATGTACAGCCATGATAGTTGAACTTATTGAACTAACAGAAGAAATCCTGCAGCAATGCTTTGAACTCAAAGTAGCAAGCGACCAAACCCGGTTCATAGCTTCCAATACAGATTCATGGGCTGCCGCAAAAGAAAATGGAAAAGTCGCTCGTCCTTTCGCTATATATTGTGATGGAGAAATGGCGGGATTCACAATGTTTGCATTTGATGAGGATTACGAAGACCCTGATGACAGGTATTGGCTGTGGAGATTCATGATTGATGAAAAGCAGCAGGGAAAAGGCTGCGGA
>CACZSJ010000121.1 GCA_902783825.1 Oscillospiraceae bacterium
CGAAAGCCTGTAAAAAAGAGAAAAAGCCAAAGAATTGCGAGGTAAAGAACGATGGGATTATTGGATAAGTTTAAGAAATCGGAAGAAAAAGAAGCTCTGAAAACGCACAACTTAGGTGGCTGTATCATGACAAGATCATTGTACGAAGGGACATCCAAGCTCAAGTGGATTTTCAGAGAAGAATCAGTCAATCCCGCCGATAATGGTTGGCGAGCTTTGGGTGATACAGATACCGAAGAGTATATCAACATCCCGGAGAATAATCTTGTGGTTGACTTTGACAGACTTGTTGAAATAGAACCAGCGGTATTGCTTATATACAATGCGCCAGTTGGAACAGATTTAGAGTTTGACCCACAAAGAAAAGTATTTATGGATTCCAATACCGGAAAAGAATACAGATAATGTCTTGCTCGGAAAGGCCCTTTTCTTTGTGCTTTCTACGGTTTCGTAGATTTTGTGCGTACTTACCAAAAGCACGGCAATTGTGATGGAATTGCCGTGCTGTCTTTTTTGTGGTAGAATGAAGCGAAGCGCGAGGCCGGAAGGAGGGGCGTTTGATGCATTACAAGGTCGTGGATCAAGAGCGTTATTATCGCAAGGGCGTGTTTCGCCATTTTTCCGAAGACTGCAAATGCTCCACGTCGATGACGGCGCGAGTGGATGTAAGCGATCTGGTGGCGTATTCCAAAAAGACGGGCACTCGTTTTTACATCAATTTCCTCTACCTGCTCTCGAGGGTGCTGAATTCCCGGGACGACTACAGGATGGGCTATCTCTGGCAGAGCGGGGAATTGATCTGCTATGATACGATCAATCCAACGCAGTATGTGTTTCATGAAGATACGGAGACCTGCACCCTTGTGTACACGACGTACTGTGAGGATTATGCGGTTTTTTATGCCAATGCTCTGAACGACGTGGAAGAGGCGAAGAAGCGCCGGGATTATGGCTTGGACGCGGAACGCCACCCCAATTGGTTCGACGCCTCGTATATCCCTTGGCTGTCCTACGATTCGCTTCATATCGAATTGCCGGATGGGTATTTGTTTTTCGCGCCGATCGTCAATTGGGGAAAGTATCGGGAGGAAAACGGCAGACTGCTTATGCCGGTGAGCGTCCGCCTGAATCATGCCATTGCGGACGGCTACTTGCTTGCCAAGGTGTTTCGGCTGCTGCAAGAGGAAATAGACGGGTTTACAAAGAGAGAATCCGGGCTTGCCAGGGAATGCCATGCGCGCAGGGCTTAAAAACCTTGCGCAATTGCGTTCCGGAGACAAACATACAAAGGGAGGCTCCGACGCCGGAGCGGGGAGGATAGGATGAAACTGACATTGGAGACGGAACGTCTGCGCCTGAGGCCTTTTGTTCTGGAGGACGCGGAAGCCATGTTCCACAATTGGGCCAGCGACCCGGAGGTCACAAAATATTTGACCTGGAATCCCCATGAGACGGTGGAGGACAGCCGGCGGATTCTCCGCCAATGGATCGACGAATACGAGAAGCCGGAGCGGCTGAATTTTGCCATCGTGCGCAAGGCGGGAAACGAGCTGATGGGCTCCATTGACGTGGTAGGTTATCTGGACGGTGTCGCAGGGACGCCGGTCATCGGTTACTGCCTGGCCAGAAAGCACTGGAACCAAGGCTATATGACGGAGGCATGCCGCTGCCTGCTGGACTATTTGTTTTCTCGCGGTTATGCCCAGGTCAGGATCGATGCAATGGTGGAAAACACCGGCTCCAACCGGGTCATCGAAAAGTGCGGCGGCGTGTTTCAGGACACCGAAAAGGAACTCCTGCCGTTGAAAAACACGGTGGTGCAGATGAATCGCTATCTGGTATACAAGCCTTGAGCCGCCGCCATGAACCGGAGCCTATGAAAGAAAAACGCGGGCAACTGTGAGAAGTACACAGTTGCCCGCATAGCGTTTGTTTTTATTTGAGCAGGCCAACCAGCGCGTCCAGCAGGGCGGTTTCGTCCTTTTTGGCGGCGGGTTTTTTCTTGGCGGTAGAGCTGGGCTTTTTGGCCGTGGTTCCGGTTTTCTTAGCGGTGGTTCCGGGCTTCTTAGCCGTGGTCCCGGTTTTCTTGGCGCTGGTTCCGGTCTTTTTGGCGGCGGCGGAAGCGGGTTTCTTGGCTGCCGCAGTTCCCGGCTTTTTGGCGGAAGAGGTCTTTTTCTTTTTGGCGGTGGTGGTCGGCTGGCTGACACCCAGCAGCGCACCAAGCAGATCGCCGCCGCCGCTGCCGCCCAACAGACTGCCCAGCAGGCTGCCCACACCGGCGTTGCTGCTGCTCTGACTGCTCTGCTGACCCAGCAGGCTCATCAGCAGAGGAGCCGCAACGGCCAGAATTTTGGCCACTTTGGCCGGATCCACACCAGCTGCAGCGGCCGTCTGCGCCGTGGATGCGTTGGTGTTGGCGCCCAGGAGATGCCCGATGATTTTGCCGCCGTCTATCAGATCCACCTGGGACAGGAAAGAGCCCAGATCCCGAGTGTCCGATTTGGCGTGATGAGCCAGAGCCCCGGCAAAGCCGGCGGCGGTGCGGCTGTCGTTGGCCTGGTGGGCCGCGCCCCTGAGCAGATCGGGGAGGGCATTGTGCAGCACGGCCTCCACATCCTTTTGGGATGCGCCGCTGGCCTTGCTGATTTGTCGAATGCTGTCGCTGCTGAGAAGGCTGCCGAGAACAGTGTTCATATCCATGGGAAAAACCTCCGGGTTTTTTTATCATTATACGAAAAGGCGGCGACAAAGTCAAATCTGTCTGGGTGCAAATATCACTTGTATTTGGGAGAAGAATGCCCTATAATGAGTCCATAATCCCAATATCCGGATTTTCAGAGAAAAGGAGAAATGCATTATGGCAGAAGCCAAGAAGAAAAAAATTATCTCCGCCGACACCGGCGAAGAAGTGGCGGCCGGCTCCAAGAAGCGGCCTCAGCCGGTACAGGCTGCGCCTGTGGGCAACGCCACCGGCTTGCGCGTTGGCGCCGTGGTTCTGTGGGTGCTGGCGATCGTGTTTGAAATCCTGGGCGTGCTGGTGCTCTTCGGCAAGCTGAACCTGAAGTTCATGCCCCAGCTTTATCAGTTGATTCTGTTTATCGTGCTGGATCTGGCGTGCGTCATCATCGGCGCCCAGCTCTGGAAGAAGGCCAACCACATCAAGCCCGCCTCGGAGAAGAATCCTTTCCTTTTCTGGCTGTGGAACAACATGGGCGTGGTGGTCTGCGCCTTTGCCTTCGTGCCCTTCATCATTCTTTTGCTGACCAACAAGAACATCGACAAGAAGACCAAGACCATCGCCGTAGTGGCGGCCGCAGTCGCCTTGCTCATCGGCGGCGCCACCAGCATCGACTACAATCCGGTCTCGCTGGAGCAGCAGCAGGCAGCCATGCAGGCCATTGCTGACGATGTGTATTGGAGCCCCTTCGGCAAGGTCTATCATACCCATGACGATTGTCAGACGCTCAACCAGAGCGAGCAGCTGACCTATGGCGATGTGGAGCAGGCTATCGCGGCGGGACGCACCCGGCTGTGCTCCTTCTGTGCCAAGCGCGACGCCATCACCGGCGTGGCCACCGACGATGTGGATGTGAGCGACTACACCCCGGAGGAGACGGTGGAAGACTTGGAGGAAGAAACCGAGCCCGCTGCCTGATTCCCCTGTGGCAACAACCGCACGCCGCCCGACAGGGCGGGGTGCGGTTTTGTTTTTGCCTCTTTTCGGCCGCGGGCTTTTCTGCTACAATGGGAAGCGAAAACGCGTGAGATTTTGGACAGATACAAAGACAAGCTTGAGGAGTGCCATGAAGCAAACGGAGAAAAACACGGCGACGGCTGCCATGACCCGGGAGGAACGGGAACGAATCGGGCGCTGCCTGCCGCGGATCATCGACTGGTACAGGGTCAGTCGTCGGCTTTTGCCTTGGCGGGAGAATCCCAGCCCTTACGGGGTCTGGATTTCAGAGATCATGCTCCAGCAGACCCGCATTGAAGCGGTGATGGGCTATTATGCGCGCTTCCTGCAGGAGCTGCCCACGGTGGAGGCGCTGGCGGAGGTGGAGGAAAACCGCCTGTTGAAGCTGTGGGAGGGCCTGGGCTATTATAGCCGGGCCAGGAATCTGAAAAAAGCGGCCCAGGTACTGGTGGAGCAGCATCAGGGGCGCCTGCCGGAGTCCGCGGCGGCCCTGGAAAAGCTCCCTGGGATCGGGGCGTATACGGCGGGCGCCATTGCCTCCATCGCCTATGGAAGACCGGAGCCGGCGGTGGACGGAAACGTGCTGCGGGTGATGACCCGACTGCTGGCGAGCGCGGAGGATATCCTGCTGCCCGCCACGCGCAAGCGGATCGCAGCGCTGCTGCGGGAGCAGTATCCCAGCGGAGAAGAGGCTGCCCTGCTAACCGAAGGCATCATGGAACTGGGGGAGACCCTCTGCATCCCCAACGGGGAAGCCCGCTGCGGCCTGTGTCCCCTGCGGAGGGAATGCCTGGCCTGCCTGCGGGATGAGGTGGATCGATACCCGGTGAAATCGCCGCCGAGGGAGCGGCGGATCCAGCAGCGTACGGTGCTGCTGCTGCGCTGTGGCGGTCGCTGGGCCATCCGGCGACGGGAGAGCCGCGGGCTGCTGGCCGGGCTCTGGGAATTTTCCAATGTGGAGGGCTGGCCGTCGGAGGAGGAGCTGCGGGAAAGCCTGAAAGAGCAGGGAGCGCGGATCCTGTCCTGCCGAGCCTGTACGCCGGCAAAGCACGTGTTTACCCATGTGGAATGGCAGATGCAGGGCTGGCTGCTGGACTGCGCGGAGGCCTGGGGAGATTTTGTCTGGGCGAGCCCGGAGGAAATCGCCGGGGCCTATTCTCTGCCTACGGCCTTCCGGGTCTATCGCGCTGTGGTGGAGGATGCCGATGATTGCCTATGAAGTGATCCGCAGCAAGCGGAAGAGCCTGGGGCTGGAAGTCAAGCCGGACGGAAGGGTGATCGTCCGGGCGCCTCGCTGGGTGCCGGATTTGGCGCTGCGGCAGTTTGTGCAGCGGAATCGGGACTGGATCCTGGCCCGGCAGCGGCAGGCCCAGCGCTGGCAGCAGGAGCATCCGAGGCCGGAGGCTCTTTCAGAGGAAGAGCTGGCGCAGCTGGTCAAGCAGGCCAGGCGGCGCTTCGGGGAACGGGCCGCGTATTTCGCGCCCCGAGTGGGCGTGGACTATGCCCGCATTGCCATCCGCAAGCAGCGTAGCAAATGGGGCAGCTGCAGTTCCAAGGGAAATTTGAATTTCAACTGTCTGCTGATGCTGGCGCCGGAAGAGGTGTTGGACTACGTGGTGGTGCATGAGCTGTGTCACCGGCTGGAAATGAACCACTCTCCGCGCTTCTGGGCCCAGGTGAAGCGGGTGCTGCCGGACTATGAGCAGTCCCGCCGCTGGCTGCGCCAGAACGGGGCGGAACTGATGGCGCGGCTTCCGGAAAAATGAAACGCTGAGAGAGGAAAAAGCTTTCCTCTCTCAGCGTTTTTTTCGATGGGCGCTCTTTTTCCCGGGCCTTTTGGCGGACAGACGCTGCAGGCTTTGCTGCTCCCGCTGCAGCTCCCGGCACAGCCGATGGGAGGACCAGGCTGCGTTCTGCTCTGTGACCACGGCCTTCAGCGCAACGGAAGCGCCGACGGTGCGCAATTCGTCCAAAAAGGCGGAGAAGGTCGGGCCGCTGAGCCCGTCCATCAGCAGCATTTCTTCTGAGAAGGCTTCCGGCGCTCCGGGAGGCGACGGGTGGGTTTCCTCGTTCAGCAGAGAAGCGATGGGGCGGGCAAAATCCTCCGGAGGCACCTCCCGGCAGGGAATGCCCAGACGATACAAGGCCAATTTGATTTTGACCAGCTTGTCAGATTCGCGGATATTATAAAGAAGCACCTGTGCCATGGCGCGCCTCCTTGGAAGAAAATATACAGAAGACCGGAATTGACGCTTGACGCGGTCCCGCGCCCTGTTATAATTTAAGTGTATACCCGCAGGATTCTTCTGTCAAGGAGAGAGCTATGAGCCAGCCCAAAACGGAAAAACCGGATATTATGCACAGCCTGGCTGACGCCATTGTGCGCTACCGCTTTGTGATTCTGCTGCTTTTTGTACTGGCAGGGATCTACTGCGGCCTGTCTCTGGGGCGTGTGCGGGTGAACTCAGATTTGACTTACTTCCTGCCGCCCAGTATGGAGACACGTCGGGGGCTGACCATCATGGAGGAGGAGTTTGCCACCTATGCTTCCGCTGACGTGATGGTGGCCAATATCACCTACGAAAAGGCGCAGATGCTGGCGGAAGCCATCCGGGGGCTTGAGGGCGTTTATGAAGTGACGCTGGACGATACGCCCAGCCATTACAACAAGTCCGCGGCGCTGCTGTCGCTTGCCTTCGACCGGGAGGCTTCTGACCCCGGGGTGGACGCCGCCATGGAGCGGATCCGGGAAATCCTCTCTCCCTATGATACCTACATCTACAGCGGCGGCATCGCCCAAAACTATTTCAAGCAGCTGGCTGAAGAGATGGTGCTTGTGCTGCTGCTGGCGACGGTGGTGATCGTGGCCATTTTGCTCTTCACCTCCCGCAGCTATTTTGAGGTTGTCATTTTTGGCCTGGTCTTTATCATGGCGGCCCTGCTGAACATGGGCACCAACTTCTGGCTGGGAGAAATCTCCACCATTTCCAACTCTATCGCCGTGATCATGCAGTTGGCCCTGGCTATCGATTACGCCATCATCTTCAGCCATCGCTATCAGGACGAGGCCCTGATCCATGAGACGGCGCGGCAGGCGCTGGTGGCGGCTCTGTCGAAAGCCATCATTGAGATCTCCTCCTCCAGCCTTACGACCATTTCCGGGCTGGTGGCTCTGATGCTGATGCAGTTTCGGCTGGGTTACGATCTGGGGATGGTGCTGGCCAAGGGAATCGTGTGCAGTCTGATTACCGTTTTTTTGCTGATGCCGGGGCTGATCATGTTTTTCCCCAAGGCACTGCACCGTACGGCGCACAGGAGCCTGATTCCGAACATTCTGCCCTGGGGCCGTTTCCTGATGCGCTCCCACTATCTGTTTGTCTGGCTCTTTCTGCTGTTGGTGCCCCTGGCCATTCTGCTGTCCGGCAGGACCCGCTATGCCTTCAACGACAGTTCGGTGACGGAGCTGGTGTATTCGGAGAATCGGGCCGCCATGCACAAAATCATCGACACCTTTGAGAATTCCACGCAAATCGCGGTGCTGGTGCCCCGGGAGGATTTTGAAAAAGAGAAAACCGTGCTGCGGCAGGGGGAGGCTCTGGAGGGCATCCGCTCTGTCACGGGTCTGGCCAATGTGCCCATTGACGAAGGGCATGTGCTGACCGACCTCTATACCGCGCGGATGTTTGCCATGCTGGCGGATATCGATCTGGAGCAGGCCCGGCTGCTGTATCAGGCTTACGGTGTGCAGCACGAGGAATACCAGGCGATTTTCGGAGATGTGGAGCATTACGAAGTTCCGCTGGTGGATATGTTCCTATTCGCCTTTGAAGTGATTGACCACGGCGTTATCAGCCTGGATGAAGAGGCCATGGATCGGATCGGAAGCCTGCGCAGGATGCTGGAGACGGGGATCGAGCAGCTGCGGGGAGAAAACTGGAACCGGCTGCTATTCAGCAGCTCTCTGCCTGCAGAGGGAGAGGACAGCGTGGCGCTGGTGGAGCGGATACGGGCCATCGCGGAGGAGCAGTACGGCCCCGGCAGCGTATTGGTGGTGGGCGACATCACCAGCACCCGGGATCTGCACAGATCCTACACGGGGGATTCCCGGCTCATCAGCCTGCTGACCATCGCTTTTGTTTTCACGATACTGCTGTGCACCTTCCACACGGTGGTGGGCTCGGCTATTCTGGTCTTTGTGATCCAGGGGAGCATTTGGATCAATTTCTCCTTCCCCTATCTGGAGCATGCTATGCCCTCCTTCGTGACCCAGATGATTGTGTCTGCCATTCAGATGGGCGCCACCATCGACTATGCCATCGTGATCATGAACCGCTACCTGGTCATGAAGCAAAGCCTGCCCAAAAAGGAGGCTATGGCGGAGGCGGTGCAGCAGAGCTTTCCCACTGTGCTGACCTCCGGCTCGATTATGACCATTGCGGGTCTGCTGATTGCCTATCGTATCAGCGACGTGTACGTGGGCCACATCGGTCTGGCGGTGGGCCGGGGAGCCTTGATTTCGGTGATTCTGGTGCTGAGTGTGCTGCCCCAGCTGCTTGTGCTGCTGGACGGAGCGGTGGAACGCAGCACCTTCCAGATCCAATGGAGGGGAGGAGACGAAGAGTGAAGCGCCTGACTGCCATTGTGTTGTGCGTGCTGTTGCTGGCACAGTTGCTTCCCGCCGCCTGGGCGGCGGAGACGCCAGAGGAGGAGCGCATCGCCACCGTGGAGGAGTTTCTTCATTTTGCAGATGCCTGCGTGCTGGAGAGCTATTCCGTCGGCCGGGTCTTCAGCCTTACGGCGGATATCGACCTGAGCGACAGCGGATTTGAAGCGATCCCCTATTTTGCCGGAACCCTGAAGGGAAACGGGCACGCGATCCTGGGTCTGCGTTTGACGGGAGAAGGCTCCCGACAGGGTCTGTTTCGCAGCCTGGGGCCGGACGCCCTGGTGCAGAACCTGATGGTTAGAGGAACGGTGGCGCCCGGCGGGAGTCGCTGCTACGTAGGCGGCTTGGTGGGGGAAAATCAAGGCACCCTCCAAGGCTGCAGCTTTGAAGGCAGCGTAAGCGGCCTGGACAATGTGGGCGGTTTGGTGGGCGAGAACGCCGCCAGCGGCCAAATCCGGGACTGCAGTTTCCGCGGCAGCGTGAAAGGCGAGCATCAGGTGGGCGGCGTGGCTGGCTTGAATCGGGGCAGCCTGCAGGGCTGCACCAACGGCGGCGCGGTCAATGCGGAAAGCGTCGTCCCCAGCGGGGAGTCACGCTTCGATCTGGCCAGTCTGACGGTGGAGGATTTTCTGGATCTGACCAATATCGGCGGCATCGTGGGGCAGAACGACGGCCTGGTGTACCGCTGCCGGAACAATGGCGCCGTGGGCTATCCCAACACCGGCTACAATGTGGGCGGTGTTGCGGGCAAGAGCGGCGGCTATCTGAAGGAATGCAGCAATCATGCCGCGATTCAAGGCCGCCGGGACGTGGGAGGCCTGGTGGGACAGCTGATTCCCTATACCGCCTGGGATTTTTCGGAAGGGAAGTTGGATGCCCTGGGCGCCGAGATCCAGGGGATGCATACCCTGCTCAACCAGACCGCGGCGGATGCCCAGGGGCTTTCTGTGGATGTGATCCAGGCGCTCAATCAAATGACCGACTTTACCGGCCAGGCGGTGGGGGAGCTGGAGAATGTGCTGCAGCGATACCAGGAAAACAGCCTGGGGCTATTGGATAGCGTCCAGTTGGATCCGGAAACGGGGCAGCTGATCTATGCGGGCCAGCCGGACTGGCTGGATACCGGCAGGCTCAGCGAGGCGCTGTACAACATGTACGGCCAATCTGCCGCGCTGGCGGAGAGCGCCGGCGGCAGCGTGGGCAGTCTGGCGGAAGATATCGCCGCTATCAGCAACCAGATGGACCGGATTTTCAACAGCCTCTATACCACCGCCGGCGCTCTGCGCAGCGTCACTGGGAAGACTTATGACCTGTCTCTGAGCGAGACTTACCAGCACGACGTGGGCGCGGTGGACGCTTGTGAAAACTACGGAGATGTGGCGGCGGACAATCACGCCGGCGGCGTGGCCGGCGGCGTGGCTTTTGAGCTGGCCTTTGACATGGAAGATCAGCTCAACACCTCAGAGAGGCTGCTCTCCAACGCCAAAGAATATGTTTTCGCGGCCATTCGGGACTGCGGCAGCTTCGGCGAGATCCGAGCCAAGCAGGACTATGCAGGCGGCATCGTGGGCGAGATGGACGTGGGCGTGGTGGTCAAGGGCGTGGCCATGGGAACCGTTGCATCCGATAACGGCAGTTATGTGGGCGGCGTAGCCGGCAGGAGTCAGGGCACCGTGAGCGACTGCTGGGCCAGAACCGTGCTCAGCGGCAATCGCTATGTGGGCGGCATCGCCGGGCAGACGGAGGCCGTTACGGGCTGCCGCGCCTGGACCCAGATCCGGGAAGGCAGGGAGTATCTGGGCGCGGTCGCCGGCTGGGTGGACGGCCAGGCAAAGGACAACCTCTATGTGAGCGGGCGACCCGCCGGCGTGGACGACGTGGCGCGGGTAGGCCAGGCCACCCCGGTAGAAGCCCAGGAGCTGCTGGACATGGAAGACGTTCCGGGGGATTTTGACAGCCTGACGCTGCGCTTTGTGGTGGAGGGCAGAACGATCCAGACGCTGACGCTGCCTTTTGGCGGCAGCGTGTCAGAGCTGCCCCATGTGGAGAACAAGGACGAAAAATACTGGAAGTGGGATGAGTTTGACCGGGAGCATATCTATCACAGCATGCGCATAGAAGGCAAGTACTACGCGCCGAACACCACCATCGACTCCGGTGAGGAGCCGCCGAAATTCCTGGTGGAGGGTTTGTTCTACCAGGGGCAGCGCCTGCTGGTGGCGGACTATGCGCCGGAATTGCCGGTAGAAGAGCTGCTGGACGCCTATACCCTGCATGTGGAGGGTTACGAGGGAACGTTGACCGTACGCATGAACCAGAGCGAGGCGGGAACCCTCTATGCGGCGGCGCCCGGCGGACAGCTGGAAAAGACAGACTGCGAGAGGGATGGCAGCTATGTGGTGTTTCAACTGCACAATGGCGGTTCCTTCGCCTATGTACGACCGCAAACGAGATCCGACGGGATCCTGTACGCGGGTTTGGGCGGCGGTCTGCTTGCCGGGATCGCGCTGATCTGGGTGCTCCGTCGAGGCAAGAGCAAAGAAAGCGAGTGACGGGAATGAAACAACCGCGGCGTGACTGTTGTGTCACGCCGCGGTTGCGCCTTTGACAAAAGACTACAGCCTGTGGCCTCCGTCGCCCAGCAGCTTGCCCTGGTATTCAAAATTTGTGCAGTCGTATAGGAGAGCGGTGATGGCGTCGGGCATGTGATGGATGTCAATGTCCCGCATCGTGACCGCGTCGCACTGATACATGGTGAAGGCGCCGCTGGCGCAGGAGTAGATTTCCGTGTTCTCAATCTCGATTTCGCGGCAGTATTCGGCTCGGATTCCCCACACGCCGCAGCCGAAAAGGCCGCAGTCGGTGATGTGCAGCTGGCTGACATTCTCAAAGGCCAGAACGTCTCCGGCGCATTCGCCGACCTCCGTATGACCGGCTGTGAAGGCTTCTAGGCGGATGTTCTCACAGCTGGCGAAGCGCAGCACGTCCGCATAGCGGGGGACGGCCAGAATCTCGGTCTTGTCCTTGCCTTGGCCGACCAGCCGGAAGTTGGAGACGCCCGAAATGATCAGGCAGGGCCCGTCGTACTGGGTCAGCCAGGAGTAGTAAAGGCTGCCATAGCCGCCGTAGTTGCTGGCTGTGGATAGATCGAAGCATTCTGCGTCCAGATAGACGGTCCGATCCGGGCCGATGGCGGCCAGGAACTCGTCCACCGTGCTCACATGATACTCGGCACCTCCGTCGGCGGAGAGATTGCCCACCGGATGGGCGGCTGGACGCGTCTGGGGACCCGAGTACACGGCTTCCTTCCGCTGCATCCGCTCCAGATCAAAGCTGATCAGATCGTTCCCCTCCCGGTCCCGGGCATAGCCCCGATATTCACCGGGATAGAAGCGGCCTTGGTTGGCGGAAAAGCTGCAGTCCGCCACCGTGGCCGGAACACCGTCAAAAAAGAAAGCGCAGTCGGTGATCTGATTGTCCCGGATTTCACTGCCCAAGAGATACACGTCCTGGGAATAATGGCTTTCAAGAAGGAACTGACTGCTGTTATGGACAATTTCGCTGTTGATCACGGCGAAGCCGGTACAGGATACGATCTGGAACAGTTGGAAAGCGGGGCTATCCTCGTCGTTCCATCCGCAGTCGTGAATCCCGCAGCTGTCCACACGCACGTCGTAGCAGCCGATGGCGGAGACGGCGCCAAAGCTGCACTCGTAGATTTCTGAATCGCGCAGGGTCAGGTTCTGGCAGTTCTCGGCGCTGACGCCGACGGTGCCACAGCCGTAGAGGGCGCAGCCAGATATGTTCGGGGCCTGGCAGCGCTCAAAGAGCAATACACCCCCGGCGCAGAAGCCGGGCTCCTGGGTGTGGCCCGCTGTAAGCGTCGTCACCAGAGGATTGACGCAGTCGCGAAAGACCAGCACGTTGGCGTAGCGGGGGATGGCGGCCAGGGTGACTTCCCCGACGCC
>CACZSJ010000122.1 GCA_902783825.1 Oscillospiraceae bacterium
AGCGGTGATGGGCGCGAGCATGGTGCCCAGCACCTTGGCGTACAGAGCGTCCTTGGAGGGCAGCTCTGCCATCCCGGCGATCTCGGCTTCGCTCAGCACCTTGCCCTCCATGAAGGCGGCCTTGATGTTGAAGCGATCACCCAGCTTCTTGCTGTAATCGTTGAGAATCCGGAAAGGAGCGATGGGATCCTGGTCGGCGGTGGCCAGAGAGGTGGTGCCGTTGAGGACGGAGTCGAGCTCGGTAAGGCCCAGCTTGTCCAGCGCCCTTCTGGTCAGGGTGTTCTTGACGACGGTGTAGTTGACGTCTTCCTTGCGCATCTCGGTACGCAGTGCGGTGTCCTCGGCCACGGTGATGCCCTTGTAGTCTACGAGAACGCCGGCGGCTGCATGCTGGATCCGTTCGGCCAGCGCATCAACGATCGCCTGCTTTTCGCTAAGAACTTTCGCGTTTGGCATGTGTGTTTTCACCTCCACACGGTTGATCAGTCGCGCCCAAAAAGAAAAGCCCCTGCATCCCAAGACGCAAAGGCACAAAAACAATCAAATCCTTGTTGATGTCCTCGGCAGGATTTACGGCGAAAGCCACCTGCTGTCTTCGGAGCGCCTACACAATATACAGAACATTTGCCGGTTTGTCAAGCCTTTTTTCGAAAAAACACGCGCCGCCGGGAAAAGCGGGCGGTGCAGTGTGTCGGGCAGCGTTTGACAGCGGCGCTTTTTTCTGAGAAAGGAGACCGGCACATCCGAAAACAGTCCCGGCTGCCTCTGCGTATCAAATTTCCCGCGCCGGGAAATACTAAGTCCACTCTTGTTTAGGGGGTGGAGCTTTTTTATGCAGGGAAAGGTTGAGATCTGCGGAGTTAACACGGCGAATCTGCCGGTGCTCAAGGGAGCAGAAACCCGGCGGCTGCTGGAAAAAGCCCGGCAGGGCGATACCGGAGCGCGGGAGGCACTGATCTCAGGCAATCTGCGGCTGGTGCTGTCGGTGGTGCAGAAGTTCGCCGGCCGAGGAGAGAGCATGGACGATCTGTTTCAGGTGGGTGTGATTGGTTTGATCAAGGCGGTGGACTGCTTTGATCTGAATCAAAACGTGCAGTTTTCCACCTACGGTGTTCCCATGATTGCCGGGGAGCTGCGCCGCTTTCTGCGGGATCACAGCGCGGTGCGGGTCAGCCGCTCTATGCGGGATACGGCCTATAAGGTGCTGCAGGCCAAGGAAAAGCTGCTGGCGGAGACCGGCCGGGAGCCCGATATCGAGAGCATAGCCCGCTTCTTGGAACTTCCCCGGCAGGAGGTGGTTTTTGCCCTGGAGGCCATCTGCGACCCGGTTTCTTTGTACGAGCCGGTGTACAGTGACGCCGGAGAGAGCGCCACCGTCATGGATCAGATCGGCGATCCCCGCAGCTCCGATGAGCACTGGCTGGAGCAGATCGCGCTGGAAGAAGCCATGCATCGGCTTGGCCGGCGGGAAAAGCGGATTCTGGCCCTGCGCTTCTACGACGGACGCACCCAGATGGAGGTGGCCCGAGAGGTGGGCATCTCCCAGGCCCAGGTCTCCCGGCTGGAGAAAAACGCCATCCAGCAGATCAAAAAGAACATCACCGCCTGAGCGGCGCAAAGGACAAGCGCCCCATCGATTTCGATGGGGCGCTTGTAGAATATAGGTCTGAATCACGTGGCGGCGGGGCGGGCCTTTTTCCCCAACAGATACTGCAGGACAACGGCGCCGGCCAGCAGTACCAGTCCGGCCAGATCCGTGCTGCTGCTGGGGTCCATCATCAGCAGACCACCGGCGGCCATGACCAGACGCAGCAGCGGCGAAATGTGGCAGAAGAGATAGCCGTTAAGGGCTGCCGCCACACCGAAGATGCCGATGATCGAGGTGCAGACCACCAGCACGACCTGCGCGGTCGTGGTGTCGATCAGCAGCATGGCCGGATTCATGGCGAAAATATAGGGCACGATGAAGGCCGCGATGGCCAGCTTGGAGGCGTTGAAAGCGGTCTTCATCGGCGGAGCCTTGGCAATGGCGGAGCCGGCGTAGGCGGCCAGAGCTACAGGCGGGGTGATGTCTGCCACAATGCCGAAGTAGAACACAAAGAAGTGGGCGGCCACCTGAGGCACGCCGATGGTGATGAGAATGGGAGCGCAGGTGGAGGCCATGATGCAGTAGTTGGCGGTGGTGGGCACACCCATGCCCAGAACGATGCAGCACAGCATAGTCAGCAGCAGGGCAATCAGGATGCGCCCGCCGGAGATGGTGACCACGGCGGTGATCAGCTTGGAGGCCAGGCCCGTAGAGGTGATGGAGCCCGCCACCAGGCCCGCCATGGCACAGGCTACGGCAACGGTGATGGTGCTTTTGGCGCCGGCTTCCAGGGCGTCGATGAATTTGGCCAGGGTCAGGTTGTCACTCTTGTCCTGGCTCTTGGTGGCGATGGTGATCAGGTTGTTATACAGGCCGACCAGAATGGTAATGCCGATGGCCACGGAGGCGGAGAACTGCATGGTGCGCTTGTTGGTAGCCACCAGCCACACCAGCACGACCAGCGGCAGCAGCAGATAGATCCGCGGCAGCAGCTGACGGAGCTTGGGAAGTTCCTCCCGGGGGATGCCCCGCAGGCCCAGCTTTTTCGCCTCCAGATGGACGGCGATGTAGATGCCCGTGAAGTACAGCACCGCCGGAAGAATGGCCTTCAGGGCCACCTGCCCGTAGGGAATGCCCATATACTCGGCCATCAGGAAGGCGGCGGCGCCCATAATGGGCGGCATGATCTGCCCACCGGTGGAGGCGGCCGCCTCTACCGCGCCGGCAAATTCGCCCTTGTAGCCGGTTCGCTTCATCATGGGGATGGTGACGGAGCCGGTGGTGACGGTATTGCCCACAGAGGAGCCGGACACCATGCCGCACAGCGCCGAGGAAATGACAGCCACCTTGGCGGGACCGCCCGAGGAGGCGCCGGCAAGGGCGTTGGCCAGGTTGATAAAGAAGTTGGATATGCCGGTCCGCTCCAGAAAAGCGCCGAAGATGATGAAGACCACAATGTACTTGGAACAGACATTGATGGGCGTGCTCATGAGTCCGGTGGTGGTGTAGAACAGATCATAGATCACCTTGCCGAAGCGCACGTTGGAAAAGGCGTAGACCAAGAGTGCGCCCACCACGCAGAGGATGGGGATGCCCACACAGCGGCGGCACAGCTCCATATAGGCCAGGATGGCCAGCACGGCCATGATCACCATCTTAGGATCGCGAGTGACGCGTGTGGCCAGGGCGATGATGGAGTGGGCGTGGGTGGCAAAATAGAAGAAGGGGAGCGCGCCCAGGATCATGATGATGACATCATACCAGGGGATATAGTTGGGCCGTACGTGGTGCTTGTTGAAGGGATAGTTCAGATAGCCCAGCAGCAGCATGAGCCCTAAAAACAGATTCAGCTTTTCCTCAGGCATCATGGTGCTGAACAGGGTCACGTAGATGCAGTAGACCGAAAAGGCCGCGCAGAGATAGCGGATAATTTTCTGCGGGGTGCCTTCCCAGATGCGGACGTTGGATTCCCGGTCATATTTTTTCATGACCTTCTCCACGTCTTTTATGGTGCCGACCTCACGATCGTGCAGCTTGTTCTTGTTAGAGCCCATGCGGATCTCCTTTCTTCCAGGCTTTTAGCGGGATAAAGGCAAGGCTGCCCCGCATCCTTGCAGATGCGGGGCGAGCGCATTTACAAAAGGTTTATTTGCCGGGGACGGTGATGCCCTTGTCGGCAAAGTACTGGACAGCGCCGGGGTGGTAGGGGACGTCCGTCACAGAAGCGGCGAAGTCCAGGCTCAGCTCCTTGGCCTTGTCGTGGGCCAGGTTGTCCAGATTCTCAAACACGCCGTACAGGAAATTGTACACGTCCGCGTCGGACACGTCGTCCGCGGCGATGACCACGGCGCCAACCGCCACGGTGGTCACATCCTCGTCGGTGCCGTAAGCCGCGGCGGGAATGATGTTCTTGGAGTAGTAGGGAGAGGAGGCAATCAGCGCGTTGATGTGCTCGTCATCCAGGCTTACCAGATACACGTCGTTGGTGGTGGCCAGAGAAGTGACGGCGGTGGTGGGCGCGCCGGCGACGATGAAGGCCGCGTCAATGTTGCCGTCCTGCAGAGATTCCGCGCTGTCGGCGAAGGACTGGTAGGTGGGCTTGATGTCGTCTTCGCTCAGGCCGTAAGCGCCCAGAATGTCAATGGCGTTGAAGTACACACCGGAGCCGGCGGCGCCGATGGACACGCTTTTGCCGGCCAGGTCAGCCACGGACTTGATGTCCGGATTCAGGGTGACGATCTGAACCTGCTCCATGTACAGGGCGGCCACAGTGGAGAAATTGGTCACCGCGCCGGATTCCTCAAAGAGGCGGGCACCGGTGTAGCCGTAGGACATGACGTCGGACTGAGAGAAGCCCAGCTGGGCGTCGCCCATTTCCAGGGCCTCGATGTTGGCCTTGGAGCCGCCGGAAGTGATAGCGGTCACCTTGGTGCTGGTGACTTCGCTGACCTTCTGGGACAGCACACCGCCGAAGGCAAAGTAGGTACCGGCCTCGCCGCCGGTGGTAAAGGTCAGCTTGGAGCCGCCGTCCTTGGGGCCGAAGCCTGCGTCGCCCGCAGGCGCGTCGGCCGGAGCGGGGTCAGCCGCAGGGGCAGGCGTGGCAGCAGGGGCAGGGCTGGAGCCGCAGGCAGCCAGGGCAAAAACCATGCACAGGGCCAGCAGCAAAGCAAGAATCTTTTTCATACAAATTTCCTCCTTTGTATACAAGTATACAATCCGTTGCGGATCAGTTCTCTGTTATCATACTACAAACAAGCCAGTAATGCAAGTGTTATTTGACGATTTACTGCGCTAATTTGCCGAAAATTTTTGGCGCAGGGGCGCCCGCACCCTAAAATCTGCTTGCCAAGCGCCGGTTTTTGGACGATAATGAGCGGGAAAGGATGATGCTTGTGTACAGACTGCTGGCCTTTGATCTGGACGGTACGCTGCTCAACGACAAAAAGGAATTACCGGAAGAAAATCTGCAGGCGCTGCGGGAAGCGGCGGCGCGAGGGATGATTCCGGTTCCTGCCACGGGGCGGATCCTGCGGGGGATTCCGGAGGAGATCAAAACGCTGCCGTTTATCCGCTATTACATTCTCTCCAACGGCGCCGCGGTTTTCGACACAAAGGAACAGAAAACCCTGTACCGGGCGGATATTCCTTTGGAGCTGGCCCTGCGAGTCTATGACTATCTGGACACATTGCCGGTGCTTTACGATTGTTATCAAGACGAAATCGGCTGGATGAGCCGGGAGATGTACGAGCGCTGCGGACCCTACTTTGCACAGGAGCCGGAAATCCTGAAGCTGGTGGAGCGGCTGCGGATCCCGGTGGAGGATTTTAAGGGGACGCTGCGCCGGAGTGGGAGGCCGCTGCAGAAAATGCAGATGTTCTTTCTACCCCGGGATCAGGAAGAACGGCAGCGGCAGCTCCGTCTGATCCCTCGGCGCTTCCCGGAGCTGCTGGCTACCACCTCGGTGAGCAACAACATTGAGCTTAACAGTGTTGCGGCCAACAAGGGCCAGGCCATGCTGGCCCTTGCGGCGGCGCTGGGGATCTCCCCGGAGGAGACGCTGGCCTTTGGCGACGGCAGCAACGATATGAGTATGCTGCGCGCCGCCGGCCTGGGCGTGGCCATGGGCAACGCCGGCGAAGAGGTCAAGGCGTCGGCGGATCTGGTTGCCGCCGAAAACAATGAGGCGGGCTTTGGTCGGGCGCTTCGTCAGATTTTAGAGGAGCAGCCTTGACGAAGAGCACAAAAAACCGCACGGTCTCGGTTGAGACCGTGCGGTTTTGCCTATGCTTCAATGCTTGCCTTGATAGACGGCCTTCTTGGGCTTTTTGGGGGCAGCCGGCACAGGGGGTTCCTCGTACGCCTCTTCGTAGGGCGCTTCGTCCTCTTCGCTGAAATAAGCGTCTTGGGCGGCGGCGCGTCCGGCCTTTCTGCTGCGAAGCATGTCCGGAATCCAGCGCAGATCAAAATCCAAAATGTCCGCGCAGAGGGGAATGTCATCATGATCTTCCAGAAGACGGAAAATCAGCAGGGTGATAGCCCAGGCGATGAAAGCCGAAAGCAGCCCGATGCCTGTGGCGAACACCACGTCCGACGGGTAGTGAACCATCAGGTAATTTCGGGAAAGGGCCATCAGCAGGATGGCTACCAGGGCGCCGGCCCGCAGAAGCGGCCGGTTGCGGCGGCGGGAGGCCAGGCTCAGCGCCGTCATGCCCGCAGCAATGGCGGTCACATGTCCGGAGGGGAAGGAGAAATCCTCCTCCGCCGGGGCGCCCACCACCGTCCACCATTGCCGGTAGAGCGCATAGCTTTCGAAGGGGCGGGGACGCGCCACCATGTCCTTCAGAATCAGGTTGCTGATCAGGGCGCCGCAGCATACGGCGCCGAACACGCACAGACCCACCTTGCGGGTTCTGGCAAAGCACATCAGCAGCGCCGACAGCAGGAACATCAGGATGCCCTTTTCTCCCAAAAGGCTAATCAGCTTCATCAACGGGGTCAAAAAACCGCCGGCGGAGGAAGCTGCCAGATGCAGCGCGCCCAGGATTCCGTAATCAAAAACGGCCAAAGCGCTATCAAGCCATTGAGCCATGGCGCTAAGCTCCATAAACGTCCCTTCTTTCTACATATTGCGAAACACTTTTTCCTATCATACAACAGATTGGGCTTGAGGACAAGACCCCAAATGCATTTTTCCAAAGAGAATGACAAGTGAAAACTTGGTTATTGACTATAGAAACAGAAAAATGTAAAATATATTAGTTAGTCAAGGGGAAGACCGGGCTGACAGGGATATCGCCCGTGCATGGGGAGGCCTGCCATGGCACAGCCGGAAGTTTACGACGCGCAGCGTCTGTCACATGCTTATATTTTTACGGCGCAGGATCCGGAAGAGGGGCTGCGCGAGGCGCTTCGCCTGGCTGCGGCGGCGGTGTGCACGGGGCCGGAGCCGGTCCCCTGCGGAAGCTGCCGTGCCTGTCGCAAGGTCCGGGAGGGCATCCATCCGGACGTGATGCGGATCGGCCGCCGGGCGGACGACAAGGGGCGAAAAAAACGGGAGATCGCCGTGGATCAGATTCGCCAGCTTGCCCGGGACGCGGTGGTGCTGCCCAACGAGGCGAAGCGGAAGGTCTATCTGATAGAAGAAGCGGACAAAATGAACCTGGCCGCCCAAAACGCGGCGCTGAAGCTGCTGGAGGAACCGCCCCCCGGCGTGATCTTCATCCTGTGCGCGGAAAACGCCCAGGCCTTGTTGCCCACGGTCCGTTCCCGCTGCGTGGAAATCCACGGCAACGGACAGCGCGGCGCGCCGGACGAGGTCGGGCTTCGCCTGGCCCGGGAATATGTGGAGACGGTGGCCGGAGGAAGTCCCTCGGCGCTGCTGCTCTGGTGTGCCGGGCACGAAGGAATGGACAACCGGGCAGCGGTCTCTTTTGTGGACAGCGGGATGACGCTGCTGGCGGACATGCTCTGCGGCCGGGAAGCGGATCCGGGGTTGGGACAGGCCGGCCTCCGGCGCCTGCTGGCGCTCCTGGAACGCTGCGCCGGGTATCTGCAAGTCAACGTAGGCGTGAAACACATATTTGGGCTGCTGGCGGTAGGCGCCGTGGAAAGCAGCGGAAACAGAGGGTAAAACATTGATCGAAGTAGTAAGCATACGATTCAAAAACCGGGGAAAGAGCTATTTCTTTTCTCCCAACGGGCTGCAGATCAAAAGCGGCGACCGGGTGATTGTGGAAACAGCCAAGGGTCTGGAAATCGCCGACTGCAGCCGGGGCAACCATCCGGTGGAGAGATCTGCGGTGGTGCTGCCGCTGCGGCCGGTGGTGCGCATCGCCACAGCGGATGACCTGCGAGTGGCGGCGCTGAACAAAAAGCGGGAAGAAGAGGCCTTTGCCATCTGCCAGCGCAAGATCGAGGAACACGGGCTGGACATGAAGCTGGTAGACGCTGAATGCAATTTTGAAGGCAACAAAACCACCTTCTTCTTTACCTCGGACGGCCGGGTAGATTTCCGGGAGCTGGTGAAGGATCTGGCGGGCATCTTCCGCAACCGGATCGAACTGCGGCAGATCGGCGTCCGGGATGAGGCAAAAATGCTGGGCGGGCTCGGCATCTGCGGAAGACCCTATTGCTGCAGCCAGTTTCTGGAGGACTTCCAGCCGGTATCCACCAAAATGGCCAAAATCCAGGCGCTGTCTCTCAATCCCACCAAGATCTCCGGCAGCTGCGGCCGCCTGATGTGCTGCCTGCGCTATGAGCAGGAGGCCTATGAGGATCTGATCCGCAAGGTTCCCAAGCAGGGCGCCTTTGTGGAGACCAAGGACGGCTATGGGACTGCGGTGCAGGTCAATCTCCTGCGCCAGACCGTCAAGGTTCGCCTGGACGACGGTGTGGACGACAACCTGCATCTGTACAAGGCCAACGAGCTGGCCGCCGTGCCCGGCGGCCGGCCCAAGGATGGGGAAACGCCGCCTCACGTGCTGCACTATGTGGCCCCCTCGCCGGAAGAGGAAGAGCGGGACAAGGAGTGGGACGTGCCGATGGTAGTGGTGCCGGAAATCCTCCGGCCCGGAGAAGGCGAACGCAGCGAGGAAGGCAGAAAACGCCGCCGCCGCGGCGGACGCAACCGGAACAAGTCGGGTGCTGGCGAGAAGGCTGTCCAGGCCAAAGAGCCGGGGCGGGACGCTGCCGGTCACGGCCATAAGGCTGCCGCGCAGGAAGAGAAAAAGGGCGAGCAGACAGGCAAGTCCGGCGGAAGTCGGAGCCGTCGGCGCCGGAACGAGAGCAATAAGAGCACCGTCAAGCCGGTGAAGATCGAAACCCGTGGCGAGGGAGTGCGCGCCCCGGCGGCTGCCGGCGAGGGCGAAGCGCGCAGCAAGCGCCGCCGCAACCGCTATCGCAAACCGCGCAACAAGTCCGGCGGCGAGCCGAAGGAAAGCTGAATTTGTGCAAGGAAACAGGAGAGCCTTCGCTTTTACGGCGGAGGCTCTCCTGCTTTGGGGAAGAGATAAGACTTGTCGAAAAGATTCTGATCTTGCCAAGGCGGGCGTTCCGTGATACACTGGCCCTGTCAATACGAGTGAGGAGGCAAGCGCATGAAAGAGAAATTGGAAAAAGCGTGGCTCAAGGTAGGAAAATTTCTGCTCTGGGCGTTGCTGGCGGCGCTGTGCGGCTGTCTGGCGTATATGGTGTTTGTGCACCGTCATGTCATTCTCGCCGCGATCAAGGGCGAACCCCTGCCTGAGTGCCCTGAGGGAAGCTGCTGCCACGCGTTCTGCAAAAAGAAATAAGCCCGTTCCCGCAGGGTTTCGAAGGGCCCTCGCATAGCGAACAGCACAAGGCCTCCGCCGATCGGCGGAGGCCTTGTGCCGTTATCGCAGGCCGGCTGCCTGCATAAGCGCGTCTGCTACGCTTGCGGCGTGCTCATCCCAGGGATAGCCGCAATCCTCGTAGCCCGCGTCGTTCAGCAGCGAGACGGCTTCCTCGCCGCCGTGAAGGAGCAGCTGGACGGCGTAGTCTACGGCGCTGAGCTGTTCTTCAAAAGCTGCAGGCCGGTCGGGATTCTGATGCGGATACCAGTCCTCGTAGGCGGTAGCGATCTCCTCCGGGGAAAGGCTGCAGGCGGCGGCCCAGTCCAGCAGATCCGCCGCCGCGGCCACTGCCCGCAGGGAGCTGCCGGCGGTGCCGATGGTCACATCTTCCCGGAAACGATCCAGCAGCGCTGTTAAATCCTCCGGTCCGGAGGCGATTTCCACCTGCGGGGCGGGCGCGGAGGAAGCCGGCGCCTGACTGGACGCGGAGACGGGTGGCGACGCCTGGCTTATGGTGGGCGCGGCAGGCTGCCGCCCGCAGGCGGCCAGAAGCAGGCAAAGACAAAGCAGAAAAAGTACAACACGTGTTTTCATAGGAAGCCTCCTCTTGGTTTCCGGCGGCGGAATCTGCGCAGTTAGGGATGCCCTCAACCGGGTACGCCTTACTCCAGCTCGAAAGCGCCGGTATAAAGCTGATAATAGGTGCCTTTCTCGGCCAGCAGCTTTGCGTGGTTGCCGCGCTCGATGATGCGCCCATGGTCCAGAACCATGATGACGTCCGCGTTCATGATGGTGGAGAGCCGATGGGCGATGACAAAGACGGTGCGGCCCTCCATCAGCTTATCCATGCCCCGCTGTACGATGGCCTCGGTGCGGGTGTCGATGGAGGAAGTGGCCTCGTCCAGAATCATCACCGGCGGGTCGGCAACGGCTGCCCGGGCGATGGCCAGAAGCTGCCGCTGGCCCTGGGACAGGTTGGCGCCGTTGTTGGTGAGCATGGTGTCGTAGCCTTCGGGAAGACGGCTGATGAAATCGTCCGCCCCGGCCAGTTTGGCGGCAGCCACGCAGTCCTCATCGCTGGCATCCAGCCGGCCGTAGCGGATATTCTCCCGCACGGTGCCGGTAAAGAGGTTGGTCTCCTGCAGCACGATGCCCAGAGAGCGGCGCAAATCCGCCTTTTTGATCTTGTTGATGTTGATGCCGTCGTAGCGGATTTTCCCGTCGGCAATATCGTAGAAACGATTGATCAAGTTGGTAATGGTGGTCTTGCCGGCGCCGGTGGC
>CACZSJ010000123.1 GCA_902783825.1 Oscillospiraceae bacterium
GCCGCAGGTGCCGATCAGGTGGTTGGTGAAGGACATCTGCTTGGCCACGTCGGCAGAGCCGTTGGTGGAGTAGGCGTTCATGTTGCCTTCCAGACCGTCGACCACACCCTGCTGCACGGCGGAGATGGTCTCACCGAAGGGCATGGGATTGGGCACGGCGCCCATGGCGGTCAGGCAGTTGACGTACATGGAGCTGTTGGGTACGCGGATCTTCATCCCCTTCATGTCATCGGGGGTGACGATTTCCTTGTTGGTCTGCATGCAGCGCAGGCCGACGTTGAAGTCCAGCGCCAGCACGTGGATGCCGTAGTTGTCTTCGATGTCCTGGCACATGGCCTTGACCACGTCAGACTGGCATACATAGGAATACTCCTGCAGATTGGTGTAGAGCATGGGGGCGATGAGGGCCTCGAAGTCGATGTTGTAGTCGGCCAGATAAGAGGGATCCTCGCAGGCGATCCAGTTGGCACCATCGACGACCTGCTGGAGGTTGTCCTTGTACACGGCCAGCTGGCTGGAGCCGTAGGTCTGGATATCCACAGCGCCGTTGGTGCGCTCGCGGATACGGTCGGCGACCATCTCCATTTCCACGGTCAACTGCTCGGTAGGAGCAAAGACGTGGCTGAGCTTGAGCTCAATGTGGTAGTCGTCAGGGACGTCTCCGGCGGATTCGGCGGCGGGCTCGGCAGCAGGCTCGGCGGCCGGCGCCGGCGTCGCTGCGGGGGCGGCGCTCTGACCACAGGCACACAGGGCCAGGATCATCACGAGAGCCATCAGCAAAGCAAGGGTCTTCTTCATGTCGTGTCCTCCTGTTTAGTTTTTGCTTAATTTTTTGACAGGATTGTTCCTGCCGTTCTGCCCGCATCTTATCCTATACCCGCAAAAAAGTCAACAAGTTCACAGATTTTCAGAAGAATGCACATTTCTCCCCGAGAAAAATTGTGTGCTTTGCATGTTGAACTTTGTTTAAAAATATGCTTAAATTTTCTTGAAAATTACGAGGAAAGAGGGGAGCGATTATGGCCAAGCGCCCAACCTTGAAAGACATTGCCGCGCAGACGGGGGTGAGCACCGCAAGCGTCTCGATGATTCTCAACGGAAAGAGTCTCAGCCGCTTCAGTCCGGCGCTGGTTTCCCGTGTGCTGGACACGGCCCGGCGGCTGCACTATCTGCCGCCCGCCGCGCGCAGCGAGCGAAAGACCATCGCGATCATCAGTCCGTCGGTGAACAATCCCTACCACACGACGATCATCATGGGCATCGACCGGGCGGCTCAGGCCAACGGGTATCTCACGGTGATCTACAACACCTACTGGAATCCGCAGACGGAGCTGGATATTCTCCGGCAGCTGGAGCTCAGGCGCGTGGCGGGGATCATCTACGTGATGAACCCGCTTCAGGCGGAGCGGGCCCGGGAGATCGGCCGGCATACGCCCATTGTGGCGGTGGGCGACACGGTGAACAACTTGGGCATCGACATGGTAGACATAAACAACTTTAACGCAGGCTGCGTGGTGGCGGAGCATCTGATCGCGCTGGGGCACAGACACATCGCCTATCTCAGTACCGCGCTCAACGCCCAGCATATTGCCCGGGTCCGGCGTTTGGAGGGGCTGCAGGACAGCTATCGTCGTCTGTGTCCACAGGGCAGCGTCAGCGTGTACTGCAAGGACAATAAGATGGAGCAGGAGATCCAGTCGGCCGATCTGGAGCTGGAGTCGGGCAGGCTTCTGGCTCGGGAATGCGTCAAGAACCCCAAGATTACGGCGATCGTGGCCATCAACGACATGGTGGGCTACGGCGTGCTCGACGCGTTGCTGACCATGGGCTTGCGTGTGCCGGAGGACTACAGCCTCTGCGGCTTTGACAATATCTTTCCATCTGGCTTCCAGCGCATGGGTCTGACCACGGTGGACCACTCCACGGTGCATCACGGAGCCCGAGCCTTTCATCTGCTCCGGGAAAAGCTGGAGGACAGCCCCGACCCGGCGGATATCCCTCCCATCACGCGGGTGGAGTACGAGAGCCGCCTGATCCTACGGCGGAGCACGGCGGCGCCCCTGAAGAGATAAAGCGTGATACAGCCTGCCGGTTTTTCTTGACGGCGGCGGAGCTGTCTACTATAATCAAAAGGTAAGTCTCAAGCGAGAAAGAAGAAGGGGAGAGAGGGCGATGACAAAAGGGCAAACTCTGATTTCTGCCATCCTGGCGGGCATGTGCATCGGCCTGAGCGGCGTGGTGCTGCTATCGGTAGAGAGCCGGGTTCTTGGAGCGATGCTGTTTAGTGTGGGCCTTTTTGTGATCTGCACCTTTGGCTTGCATCTCTACACGGGCAAGGTCTGCTATGTCTTCTTCCGGGACAAGGCTTTCGCGCTGGATCTGCCGCTCATCTGGCTGGGGAACGTCCTCGGCACAGGGCTTACGGCCTTTTTCGCGCGTATGACCCGCATCGCGCCGATTGCCGAGCGCGCCATGGGCATGTGTCAGACCAAGCTGGACGACAGCCTGGTGAGCCTGTTCTTCCTTGGGATACTCTGCAACCTGCTGATCTATGTTGCTGTCGAGGGCTACAACAGCAATCCCCACGAGCTGGGCAAGTATCTGTCCGTGTTTTTGGGCGTGTCGATTTTCATCCTCAGCGGTACGGAGCACTGCGTGGCGGATATGTTTTATTTCTGGGTGGCGGGGGCCTGGTCGGCGCGCGCCGTCCTCTGCCTGCTGGTGATTACCCTGGGCAACTCTGTGGGCGGCATTCTCTTCGCTGTGCTGCACGCGTATTGCAAGCGTGGCATCCGTTCATGAAGAAGCGCCGATACTGCGGGAGAAGCCCGCGAGATTTCAGAAAAACAAAGGCGGTTGAGCATTGATGAAGAACAAACAGAGATTTCGCTTTGGCCTGTTTTTGGTGACCATTGGCATCGTATACGGGGACATTGGCACCTCTCCCATGTACGTAATGAAGTCCATCCTGGAGGGAAATGGCGGCATCGGTCAAACGGGAGAGGA
>CACZSJ010000124.1 GCA_902783825.1 Oscillospiraceae bacterium
CGGTTGGGCGGCATATATCAAGGAAGAATCAGCCGCATCCCTTCCTGATACAGATGCACAGACCTAATAAAATCGGTTTACCAAAAAAGAGGCATTGACAACAGTGCCTCTTTTGATATATAATCACGTTGAAATAAGAACAAATGTTCTTATAAAATGTTTCTGAACACATTATTGTAAGATACTGTATGATTCGCTGATTCTGCCAGAAAGGGAGTGCGGTATGGGAAACGAAAATACACGGCAATACATAGCCTCCGATCTGAAATCCTTCTACGCCTCCGTGGAATGTGTGGCTCGTGGGCTTGACCCCTTGAAAGCGAATCTGCTGGTGGCAGATGAAAGCAGGACGGATAAGACAATCGTTCTGGCCGTAAGTCCTGCCCTCAAGTCCATCGGTGTTCCCAGCCGTCCACGGCTGTTTGAGGCAAAAGAACGTATTCGCATATTTGAAGCCTACAGCCACACAAAAGTGAATTACATCATTGCCCCACCCAGGATGGCGGAATACATCCGTGTCAGTTCCAAGATCTATGAAATTTACCTTCGCTATGTCGCCCCGGAGGATATTCACGTCTATTCCATCGACGAAGTTTTTATCGACGCGACCCCGTATCTGCATTTGTATCAGGCGGAAGCCGAAAAACAGGGTGTTTCCCCGGCGCACTGTATGGCAATGGTCATGATACGGGATGTTTTGAAAACCACTGGCATCACCGCCACAGTGGGCATCGGCACCAATCTGTATCTGGCGAAAATCGGTATGGACATTGTGGCGAAGAAACAGCAGGCGGATAAGGACGGAGTACGAATCGCGGAATTGGATGAAAGCCGGTATAAGCTGCTGCTCTGGACACACCGGCCCCTGACAGATTTCTGGCAGATCGGGCCTGGAACTGCGCGGCGGCTGGCAAGCCGGGCCATGTACACCATGGGCGATATTGCAGCCATGTCGCAGAGCAACGAGGACATGCTCTATAAAATGTTTGGCATCAACGCGGAAATCCTGATCGACCACGCCTTCGGCATCGAACCTACCACGATGCGGGACATTAAAGGGTATAAATCAGAAGGGCACAGTTTAAGTACGGGCCAAGTACTGCCCCGGCCCTATAAGTATAGCGAGGGCGAGTTGGTATTCAAGGAAATGGTAGATTTGCTCTGCGCGGATCTCCTGTCAAAAAATCTGATGACGCCCTCGCTGACCTGGTGGGTATCTTACGACCCGGAATCCCTGAACATAAATCCGTATTACCAGGGGCCGGTGGTGCTGGATTACTACGGGCGGCTGCATCCCAAACACAGCAAGGGCACGGTGAAGATGCGCGTGCGCACCAACAGCAAAGCGCTGATTATGGAGCGCCTTATCCCTTCCTTTGAAGCAAAGGTAGACCACCAGCTCCTGATCCGCCGCCTGGGGATCGCGGCCAATGACGTTGATTATGACGATGGCTGCTATCAGCTTGACCTGTTCACTGATTTTGAGGCGGTGCAGCGGGAACGGGCTCTCCAGCGGGCCATGCTGGAAGTTCGCAGACGGTATGGCATGAACGCGGTTGTGAAGGGAATGAATCTCCTGGAAGGCGCGACAACGATTGAACGAAACACCCAAATTGGCGGGCACCGTGCCGGTTCCACGCTGCCTACAGAAAAAGGGATGAAAACTCCCGCAATCGAAAACAGCGGAAAGGCGGTGAAACAGCATGACGCAGGCAAACGCAGCACCCCTTGAGCAGCAGTTTATCCAATGGAACGGCTTCCTGGTGCCGGTGGATTTTCCTTATCTGAACACGCTTCTCCTGGGCCGTCCCAGGCATACCATGGATGATTTTTTCTTCCGTCATCCGCAGATGGATCAGGGTAAACGGGCCAAGGTTTTCGCTCCCTTCGACGCATTGGATGGCTACGGGGAAAGCATATCGGAAAAGAATACGGTGTACACGGATAAGATTATCCTGGACGAATCAGAAAAAGAAGAACTGAACCGCCGCCTGACGATCCTTCATCATCTGACTTATAACAGCCGGTTAGCAAAGGCCAATCGGGTAATCGTGACGGTGGAATATTATATTCCCTGCACCGATGAACACTCCTTTGCTTGTGGTCTTCGCGGGCAGTATAGGACGGAAACAGGGGTGGTCTGGAAGGTGGATATGGAAGTCGGTAAAACGATCACCGTCAATCAGAAGATGATCGCTTTCGACGATATTCTTGCAATCACAGCGAAAAAGGATAACATCTTTGCATGTACATGGGATGAAAGCTGACTTGCCGCATTTTCAAAGAAATGGTATAATGGATAAGGGAATGGGTCTGCCAGGGGCAATGCCATGAAGATGTGCATTTGCCGTTCGGATGGACAATAGGCAGGAGGAACCATGACAGAATATCAGCAACTATGGGCACAAGCGCGTGACCGATTAGCAGTTGCGCTTTCCGCAGCGGGCTACCCGGAAGAATTATC